>DMZZ01000203.1:0-4491 GCA_003484805.1 Comamonadaceae bacterium
CTTGGTGGCATGCATGCGCAAACTGCTGACCACGCTCAACGCAATGGTCAGAACCGGCAAACCTTGGGACCCGTCGCTTCATAGCGCTTGACTTTGAAGACGCTTACTCAGGGGGGTGTTCATTTTCTTTCAGTGCTCCGGAGCGATGGTCTCGGCCCAATCGTACAGCGCGCCCAGGATAGTTTCGGCACGCTCGTCGGCGGTTTCCGAAAGCTGGTCGATCTCGGTGAACAGCTGGTCCACGGTGCGCACGCCCCCGGCCCCGTCGAACAGGCAGGCGCGGCGGTGCGCCTCCCAGCGCCCGGTTTCTTCGGGTGACAGGCTTTGGGGGAAGTTGCGCGCGCGGTAGCGCCAGAACAGCTCGTCCAGGCGCGGGTCATCAAAAGCGGCGCGGCTGCGGGCAAGCTGCTCGGCGGCCATGCTGCGCAGGTCGTTGAGGCGGCGGCGGTCGTTGTTGCCGACAAAGCCGCCGTACAGGTCCTGATCCACGTCGGGCGCGGGCTCTGGCGGGCGGGCAAACACCGCCGGCCAGATGGCGCTCATGTCGGGCAGCGCGCGCGCCACCTCGGCGTGCGCTGCGGCCTGGGCCAGGTCGATGCCCCAGCGCTGCGCCAGCGCGGGCGTGAGCGTGTTCACATTGCCCACCACCATGGGCGACTTGTTCAGGTGCACCGTCTTGATGGGCAGGCGCGCGACGCCCTCGGGCAGGTCGGCCGAGCGCGTGAACATGCGCAGGCGCAGCGTTTCGGTGTCAAGCAGGGCGAGTTCGCGCGGGTCGTGCGCGAGGTCCCAGGCAATGATCTCGTTCTTGTTTGTGGGGTGGCTGGCCAACGGCCACATCACGGCCAGGCATCCCCGCTCGGCTGGGAACATGCCTGAGACGTGCAGGAATGGCCGCGCCGTCTGCGCCGTGGCGGGCAGGCGCAACTCGGCGGCCACGCGGTCCTTTTTGTGCAGGCTGAAGGCGAAGTCGAACAGCCTGGGGTTGTGCTGGCGCAGCAGCCGCGCCAGGGCGATGGTGGCGCGCACGTCCGACAACGCATCGTGCGCGGCCTCGTGCTGCAGGCCGTTGGCCTGGGTCAGGTGCTCCAGCCTGAAGCTTTGCGTGCCGTCCTCCTTGGTGGGCCAGACAATGCCGTCGGGCCGCAGCGCATAGGCCAGGCGCACCACGTCGAGCAGGTCCCAGCGGCCGCACTGGTTCTGCCACTCGCGCGCATAGGGGTCGATGAGGTTGCGCCAGAACATGAAGCGCGTGATCTCATCGTCGAACCGGATGGTGTTGTAGCCCACGCCCACGGTGCCGGGCCGCGCCATCTCGGCCTCGATGCGGGCGGCAAACTCGCGCTCGGGCACGCCACGCTCCCACGCCACCTGCGGCGTGATGCCGGTGATAAGACACGACTGCGGGTCGGGCAGGTAATCATTCGCCGGCTTGCAATACAGCATGACCGGCTCGCCGATCTCGTTCAGCTCGGCATCGGTGCGGACGGCAGCAAACTGCGCCGGCCGGTCACGCCGCGTGTTCGCGCCAAAGGTTTCGTAGTCGTGCCAGAGGAAGGTGTGGGGTGACATGCGCGGCGCGGGGGCTTGAAACGGGGATGAAGGGAATGTAACCGGTGCGGGTCGGGCGATTGATGAAATATGAGTGTTTTATGCCTCAAGTGCTTTACCAGAAAGCGCTAGCAGCTACTGAATGCATAGCAAACCAGCACAAAACACCTGCGCTGCACGCTTTCCATCCCTTCCTGTACAACGCATGCGCGACTGCGCACGCGGTCACGCACCGTGTTTTGTGGTTGGGGTTTTCGCCGAAGGCGCTCGCGGGGCAGGGCGTTCTGTCAGACGGCCCGTCACGTACTTGTGCAGAACGCTGGCAATCAACGTCTGGTACGGAACACCCTCCTCCAGGGCCTTGACCTGGATATCGCTGAGATCGCCCGACGACAGCCGGATATTGACCCGGCGATCCTTGAGCGCCGTAGCCCGTGCCACAGCCTTGAACCTGGCCAGCTCGCTCTTGGTGGCAATCGATTTCAGTTGCCCTTGCTCGAAGGCCTGCAAAAGATCGCTTTCGTCGTGGTCAATCGTGGCGGGCATCATCGGCTCCTTTGTTAAGGTAGTCCCGCGTGGCTTTGCGGCTGGGGATCACGGTCTTGAGAAAAAAGTAGTCGTCTTCTTCAACGAATGGAACCAGGTAGGCGTACCGGTCATGGGCGACGACCAGCACGCGCTGCCCGGGGTATTTCTGTTCGTTCGGATGCGCAAGAATGTCGAGCAAGCCACCATGCTCAATGGCAACCACCATACTTTCGAACGAGACCCCCCGCTCCTCCTGGAGCACAGCGTTTTTTTCTGAACTCCAACGAAAAGGTTTCATGGTGGCATGCTATCTAAATGTGTGCCTTTTGTCACCAAAAATGTTGTGCATGCTACATGCTGGCGTCTACGCGAAGATGCACAACACAAGGAAAACGGCCAGCAGAGCGCATGTGCTCTGCTGGCCGTTTCTGCACGAAACAATCAAACCGGCGGTCAGTCCGCCGTCGCCTCTTCCGGCTCTGCGGGCTCGGACTTGGCCGAGCGTTCCCTCTTGGGCAGCGGCTGAATGTCCAGCTGCACGTCGGCCGTTTCGACGCCCTTCTCGTCGGTCTTGACCTCCATGTCCACCGTCAGGCGGCCGCCGTCCTGCAGGCGGCCGAACAGCAGTTCGTCGGCCAGGGCGCGGCGGATGGTGTCCTGGATCAGGCGCTGCATGGGGCGGGCGCCCATGAGGGGGTCGAAGCCCTTCTTGGCCAGGTACTTGCGCAGGTTGTCGGTGAAGGTGACTTCCACCTTCTTCTCAGCCAGTTGCTGCTCCAGCTGCAGCAGGAATTTGTCCACCACGCGCAGGATGATCTGCTCGTCCAGGGCCTTGAAGCTGACGATGGCGTCCAGCCGGTTGCGGAACTCGGGCGTGAACAGGCGCTTGATGTCGCCCATTTCGTCGCCCGCCTGGCGCGGGTTGGTGAAGCCGATGGTGGCCTTGTTCATGGTCTCGGCACCCGCGTTCGTCGTCATGATGATGATGACGTTGCGGAAGTCGGCCTTGCGCCCGTTGTTGTCGGTCAGCGTGCCGTGGTCCATCACCTGCAGCAGCACGTTGAAGATGTCCGGGTGCGCCTTCTCGATTTCGTCGAGCAGCAGCACGCAGTGCGGCTTCTTGGTGATGGCCTCGGTCAGCAGGCCACCCTGGTCAAAGCCCACGTAGCCGGGAGGCGCACCAATCAGGCGGCTCACGGCGTGGCGTTCCATGTACTCCGACATGTCGAAGCGGATCAGATCCACTCCCATGATGTAGGCGAGCTGCTTGGCGGCTTCGGTCTTGCCCACGCCCGTGGGGCCGCTGAACAGGAAGGAGCCGATGGGCTTGTCGCCCTTGCCCAGGCCCGAGCGCGCCATCTTGACGCTCGACGCCAGCACATCCAGGGCCTTGTCCTGGCCGAACACCACGCTTTTGAGGTCGCGCTCCAGCGTCTGCAGCTTGCTGCGGTCGTCGTTGCTGACGTTGGCGGGCGGAATGCGGGCAATTTTTGCGACGATTTCCTCGATCTCGGCCTTGCCGATGGTCTTTTTGCGCTTGCTGGCCACCAGAATGCGCTGCGCCGCACCAGCCTCGTCGATCACGTCGATGGCCTTGTCGGGCAGGTGGCGGTCGTTGATGTACTTGGCGCTCAGCTCGGCGGCGGCCTGCAGGGCGGCAGCGGCGTATTTCACGCTGTGGTGCTCTTCGAAGCGGCTCTTGAGGCCCTTCAAGATGTCGATGGTCTCCTGGACCGTGGGCTCGACCACATCCACCTTCTGGAAGCGCCGCGACAGGGCCGCGTCTTTTTCGAAGATGCCACGGTATTCCATGAAGGTGGTGGCACCGATGCACTTGAGCGCGCCCGAGCTCAGGGCGGGCTTGAGCAGGTTGGAGGCATCCAGCGTGCCACCCGAGGCCGCGCCTGCGCCAATCAGCGTATGGATCTCGTCGATGAACAGGATGGCGTTGGGTTTGTCCTTCAGGCTCTTGAGCACGCCCTTGAGTCGCTGCTCAAAATCCCCCCGGTATTTGGTGCCCGCCAGCAGCGCGCCCATGTCGAGCGAGTACACGGTGGCCTCGGCCAGGATCTCGGGCACGTCTTTTTGCGTGATGCGCCATGCCAGGCCCTCGGCGATGGCCGTCTTGCCCACGCCGGCCTCGCCCACCAGCAGCGGGTTGTTCTTGCGGCGGCGGCACAGGATCTGGATGGTGCGCTCCACCTCGTAGTGGCGACCGATCAGCGGGTCGATCTTGCCGTCCTTGGCGAGCTGGTTGAGGTTCTGCGTGAACTGCTCCAGTGGTGAGGCCTTCTCGTTCTTCTCGCCACCGGGGCCGTCTTCACCCTCGGAAGGGTTTTCGGCGCCCTTGGCGGGCTCGGGCGGCTCGCCCTTCTTGATGCCGTGGGCGATGAAATTGACCACATCCAGGCG
>DMZZ01000090.1:0-14884 GCA_003484805.1 Comamonadaceae bacterium
CGCGGGTTGGTCTTGTGGCAGTGGTCGGCCAGCGCGCCCTTGATGATGTCGTCGAACATCCCCTCGGTCACGCCCATGGCGGCCAGGCCCGTGGGCAGGCCCAGGCGGGCGTTCATGTCGCGGATGGCTGCGGGGATGTCGGTGGCCGAGCGCAGGCCCATGGCATGCGCCATGCGCTCCAGGCGCTTTTCTTTCTGCACCGACTCGGCACCTGCGTTGAAGCGGACCACGGCGGGCAGGAACATGGCGTTGAGGGTGCCATGGTGCAGGCGCGGGTTCACGCCGCCCAGGCTGTGGCTCAGCGAATGCACGGCGCCCAGCCCCTTCTGAAAAGCCATGGCGCCCTGCATGCTGGCGCTCATCATGTTCAGGCGTGCCTCGCGGTCGCTGCCGTCGCGCGTGGCGCGCTCGATGGCGGCCCAGCCGCGCGTGAGGCCGTCGAGCGCGATGCCGTCGGCTGGCGGGTTGAACGCGGCCGACATGAAAGTTTCCATGCAGTGCGCGATGGCGTCCATGCCGGTGGCGGCCGTCAGCATGGGCGGCAGGCCGAGCGTGAGCTCGGGGTCGCAGATGGCCGTTTTGGGCACCAGGTTCCATGAGTGGAAGCCCAGCTTGCGGTGGTCATCCACGATGATGATGGCGCCGCGCGCCACCTCGCTGCCCGTGCCGCTGGTGGTGGGCACGGCGATCAGCGGCGCTGCGCGGTCGGTGATGCGCGGCGAGCCGCCCTCGATGGTGGCGTAGTGCGTCAGCGGCCCCTCGTGCGTGGCGGCAATCGCAATGCCCTTGGCGCAGTCGATGGCGCTGCCGCCGCCCACGGCGATCAGTCCGTCGCAGCCCTGCGCCTGGTACACCTGCACGGCGGCGCGCACGGCGGCCTCGGTGGGGTTCGACGGCGTCTGGTCAAACACCGCCACGGGCATGCCGGGCAGGGCATCCAGCGCTTTTTGCAGCACGCCGGCGGCCTTCACGCCGGGGTCGGTGACGACCAGCGGGCGGGTGATGCCCACGCGTTCGCACTCCTGCTTCAGGAGCTGGACGGCGCCGTACTCGAACTGGATCTGGGTGACGTAGTAGATGAAGGCCATGGCGTGGGTGTGACAGCGGGAGCCGCCGGATTGCGTTTACGATGAGAACCTGTTTGCGATCTTTTCATGGGGTACGTTGCACCGCAAAGGCTGTGGCCGCAAGGCGCAAACCACAGCCGGGCTGGTGGCCCGGCGAGGATTTGCAACGCCGCGGACGCAGCCTTTGCGGTGCAACCCCAAGGGCATGGCTCCAAAACCACCACGCTCGTCGTTGCCCACCTTGCCCATACATAGGTATGGGTTGCGGCGTGCGCCTAGACCGTGATGGTTTTGAAGCCATGCGTACCCCATGAAAAGATCGCAAACAGGTTCTGAGGCAAACACTTTAAACCCGGAGACACCCATGACCAAGCCTTACCGCCTGATTCCCTTGGCCCTGTCCGTCGCTTTTGCGACAAACGCCCAGGCCGCCTGCCTGACCGATGCCCAGGCCGCCGACTTGGTGGCCAGCTACCTGGCGCGGATTCCGGCGGCCAACCCCGAAAACCTCTCCGATGCCGATGGCGCCTGTACCCGCGCCAAGGTCAACGCCCTGTTGGCGCCGCGCCTGGGCAAGGTGGTGGGCTACAAGGCGGGCCTGACGAACCCGGCGGTGCAAAAGCGCTTCAACACCGACAAGCCCGTGTGGGGCAAGCTCTACGAGGGCATGGTGCTGGAGAGCGGCGCCACCGTGGAGGCGGCTTTTGGTGCCCGCCCGCTATATGAAGCCGACATGCTGGTGCGCGTGAAGAGCGCCGCCATCCACCAGGCGCGCACGCCCATGGACGTGCTTGAAGCCATCGATCAGATCATTCCCTTCATCGAGCTGCCCGACCTGGTGGTGCAGGCGCCGCCCAAGCTCAATGGCGCGGGCATCAGCGCCATCAACGTGGGCGCGCGCCTGGGGGTGGCGGGTGCACCGCTCCCCGTGCCGGTGCTGCGCGCCGAGCGCTACGCGATGCTCGATGCGCTGCGCGACATGCGCGTGACGCTGCAGGACGCCAGCGGCGCCAGCCTGGGCGGTGGCAAGGGCAGCGACATCCTCGAACACCCGCTGAACGCCGTGGTCTGGCTCGCGGGCGCGCTGGCCCAGGAGGGGCTTTCCCTGCAGCCGGGCGACCTCGTCAGCCTGGGCTCGTTCTCGCCGCTGCTGCCACCGAAGGCCGACCTTTCGGTCACGGCCACCTACGATGGCCTGCCGGGCGCCGCACCGGTGCGTGTGACCTTCAAATGATCCTGTTGCGAAAGAACCGACTCTGGTGACTGACCTGCACATCCACCACACGCGCCTCACGCCCCAGATGCGCAGTGTGCTCCAGCGCATGGTGCGTGCAGGCCGTCCGCCTCTGCACACGCTGTCTCCCGTGCAGGCGCGCGCGGCGTACGAGGCGGGCGCCGACATTCTGGAAGTGCCCCGCGCCGAGTTGGCGCGCGTGGAGGATGTGCGCATTCCGGCGCGCGATGGTCATGCGCTGCCCGCGCGTCTCTATGCGCCTTCGCTTGCCAAAGGCTTGCCCGTGCTGCTGTATCTGCACGGCGGTGGATTCACCATCGGCAGCATCGCCACGCACGATGTGCTGTGCCGCGAGCTGGCGCGCCGCGCGGGCTGCATGGTGGTGTCGCTCGACTACCGGCTGGCGCCCGAGCACAAGTTCCCCACCGCCTGCCACGACGCCTGGGACGCGCTGGCCTGGCTGGCCGCGCATGCCGACACCCTGGGCGGCGACCGCACGCGGCTGGCCGTGGGCGGCGACAGCGCGGGCGGCACGCTTGCGGCCGTGAACGCCATCCTGGCGCGCGACGCGGGCCTGCCGCTGGCGCTGCAACTGCTGTTCTACCCCGGCTGCGCCGCGCACCAGGACACGCCCTCGCACGCCACCTACGCGCGCGGACTGGTGCTGGAGGAGCCGGCGATCAGCTGGTTCTTCGGCAACTATGTGACGACCCGCGCCCAGCGCGAGGACTGGCGCTTTGCCCCGCTGCACGCCGACGACGTTGAAGGCGTTGCCCCGGCGTGGATCGGCCTGGCCGAGTGCGACCCGCTGGTGGACGAGTGCGTCGACTACGCCGACAAGCTGCGTGCGGCGGGCGTGGCGGTGGATCTGGAGATCTACCGCGGCGTCACGCACGAATTCATCAAGATGGGCCGCGCCATTCCCGAGGCGCTGCAGGCCCATGCCGACGCGGCGGCCGCGCTGCGCCGTGCTTTCCAACTGGAGTGACACCGATGCAACGCCGTGATTTCCGCTGCTTCCACCGCCTGCGCGTGCGCTGGGCCGAGGTGGACATGCAGAAGATCGTCTTCAACGCCCACTACCTGATGTACGTGGACACCGCCATGATGGACTACTGGCGCTCCCTGGCGCTGCCCTACGAGGACAGCATGGTGGCCCTGGGCGGCGACATGTACGTGAAGAAGGCCTCGCTCGAATACCACGCCTCGGCGCACCTCGACGACCGGGTGGACGTGGGCATGCGCTGCGAGCGCGTGGGCAACTCCTCGGTGCTGTTCCAGGCGGGCCTGTTCCGGGGCGAGAAGCTGCTGGTGTCGGCCGAGCTCGTTTATGTGTTCGCCGACCCGGCCACGCAAACCTCCAAGCCGGTGCCGCCCGCGCTGCGCGCTCTGCTGACGGGCTTTGAGGCGGGCGAGGCCATGGCCGCCGTGCATGTGGGCAGTTGGGACGCGCTCGGGCCCGATGCCGCGCGGCTGCGCCAGGCGGTGTTCGTGGAGGAATTGGGCATACCGGCCGAGCTGGAGGCCGACGCACACGACGCGGGGGCGATCCATGCCGTGCTGCGCAACCATTTGGGCATGCCTGTTGCCTCGGGACGCCTGCTGCAGGAAGCGCCGGGCGTGGGCCGTATCGGCCGCCTGGCCGTGGACGGCAAGCTGCGCGGTGCGGGTTGGGGCCACATGGTGCTCGATGCGTTGCTGGACGCAGCCCGCGCGCGTGGCGACCAGCGGGTGGTGCTGGATGCCGAGGCCAGTGCCCAGGGCTTTTACCGGAGCGCGGGGTTTGTGGTGTGTGGGGAGCCGTTTGTGGAGGCGGGGATTCACCATGTTTCCATGGAGTGTGTTTTATAAGGTTTTTCGACTCTAAGGCTTATCTGACAAGCGCTGGCAGCTATCGTTTTGATTGTTGATGTCAGGGGCTTTGCGGAGGGCGGAGGCCGGGACTCGCCCCGGCGGGCGACCTCCTTTCTTGTCGCGCGACAAGAAAGGAGGCAAAGAAACGCGCCCCACAGTCTGCGGCCCCTGCGCTGCGCTACGGGGCAAACCTGCGGCGGGGCGTTTGCGGGGTGCGCCGCGTAACTCACTGCGCTGCTGCGCAGCTCCGTTCGGACAGACGCGGCGAGTCAGAAGGTGTGAATGAATCCGGCGTGCCCGAGCAGGCCGCGAAAACGCGGCCGATCGAGGCGCAAAGCACAGCCATAGCCCGTGCTATGGCGAGCATTTGCAACGACGAGCGGGTGTATTTTGGCGGAATGAGCGGGTATGGTGGGTTCGTTCACACCTTCTCAGTGGACGAAGCATGCGCGCTCCGACGCGCATGCCACCCCACAAACGCCCCGCCGCAGGCGCAGCCAGAAGGGGGTTGAAGACAAACCACACGGGCCATCGCTGCGCTCGGCCCCGCGTTTTCGGCACGCAGCGCCTGCGCCATCCAGGCCGAGCGTAGCGATGGCCTGTGAGGTGGTTTGGCTGTTGGACTGCCCCAACCCCTTCTGTATGCGCCGAGGAGCGCAGGGGATGGCGGATCAGGGCTCGCGATTGTCTGAGCGCCGCAGGCGCGAGTTCGAGCGAGACCCCGCCAGCACCGAGCACCGCAGGTTGCCCCGTAGCGAAGCGCAGGGGTCGCAGACAGCAGGGTCGCCTTCTTTTGCCTTCTTTTCTTGGCGAGACAAGAAAAGAAGGTGCCCCGCCGGGGGCACATCCCGGCACCCGCCTCAACAAAAGCACTGCTGTTACTATAAAAACAATAGCTACTAGCGCTTGCCAAATAAGTGCCAGAGCCCAAAATGCATCAAAATATCCAGGCCAACCGAAGCGCAGCAACCTGCGAGATTCAGAGCCTGCGCAGCCGCGCAATCGCCTCGCGCAGCGTCTCGTCCTTCTTGGCGAAACAGAAGCGCACCACGCGCTGGTCGAAGCCGTCGCCATAGAAGGCCGATAGCGGAATGGCAGCCACACCGATCTCGCGCGTGAGCCACTGGCAGAAGTCGGCTTCGCTCAGGTCGCTCACGGCCGAGATGTCCACGCACTGGAAGTAGCTTCCGGTGCTGGGCAACAGGCGCAGGCGCGATCCCTCCAGCCCTTGGCGGAACAGGTCGCGCTTGGCCTGATAGAAGGCGGGCAGCTGCTGCCAGGGCGTGGGGTCCTGCAGGTACGCGGCAATGCCGTGCTGCATGGGCGTGTTCACCGTGAACACGTTGAACTGGTGCACCTTGCGGAATTCAGCCATCAGTGGCGCGGGCGCGGCCACGGTGCCGACCTTCCAGCCGGTGACGTGGAAGGTCTTGCCGAAGCTCGACACGATGAAGGCGCGCGCCGCCAGGCCAGGAAAGCGCGCGGCGCTCTGGTGCGCGGCGCCGTCGAACACCATGTGCTCGTACACCTCGTCGCTGATGAGCAGCACGTCGGTGGGCGCCAGCAGCTCCTGCAGGGCCTGCATGTCCTCGGCCCTCCAGACGGTGGCGCTGGGGTTGTGCGGGCTGTTGATGAGGAGGGCGCGGGTGCGCGGCGTGATGGCGGCGCTGATTTTCCCGAAGTCGGGGCGGAAGCTGCCGGGCGTGAGGGGCACGCGCACGGCCTTGCCGCCGGCCAGCTCGATGTTGGGCACATAGCTGTCGTAGCAGGGGTCGAGCACGATGACCTCGTCGCCCGGGTGCACGATGGCCAGGATGGCCGTGAGGATGGCCTGGGTGGCGCCCGCCGTGATGGTGATTTCGCGGTCAGGGCAATACCGGCGGGCGGTGATAGCTTCTGTTTTGGTAGCAACCGCCTGGCGCAGGGCGGGGATGCCCGGCATGGGGGGGTACTGGTTGTGGCCGGCGCGCATGGCCTGGTGGACGGCGTCGATGAGGGCCGGGTCGCAGTCGAAGTCGGGAAAGCCCTGGCCCAGGTTCACGGCGCCATGCTCGGCGGCCAGCGCCGACATGACGCTGAAGATGGTGGTGCCCACCTGGGGCAGTCGGCTGGTGATGGCAGGAGTGCGTTCGTTCATGGGAATCACTTTCGGTCAATGGGCGCTGCTGTGCCGATCCGATGGCCGCGGAGCAGGCCGCACCAGCGGACGCCGTGGAACGGGCTTCGCCCGGCCACTGGCGTCGTCCCCCTGGAGGGGGAAGACGCGAAGCGGGGGGTGTTTCACAATTCGTAGTCGTTCACCTGGCCACTCATGGCGCGGGCGACGAGTTCACGGCTCAGCCGGTCGCTCAGCAGTTCGGCGAACTTGTAGACGAAGTTGCGCAGGTAGGCGCCGCGCTTGAAGGCCACGCGCGCCACGCTCTGGCCGAACAGGTGGCCCACGGGGCGCACCACCAGGTCGCCCAGCGGGTCTTCGCGCATGGCCATCTCGGCCACGATGCCGATGCCCAGGCCCAGGCGCACGTAGGTCTTGATGACATCGGAGTCGATGGCTTCGAGCGCGATGCGCGGCTGCAGGCGGCGGGCGGCGAAGGCGGCGTCGATCTTGCCGCGCCCGGTGAATGAGGGGTGGTAGGTGATGAGGGGCTCATGGGCGATATCGTCCAGGCCCACACGGTCTTTTTGCGCCAGCGCGTGGCCGGGCGGCAGCACCAGAACGTGCTGCCATTCGTAGCACGGCAGGGTGACGAGTTCGGGGTAGTCGGCCAGCGATTCGGTGGCCATGCCGATCTCGGCCACCTCGTCGATCACCATGCGCGCCACCTCGTGCGGCGTGGCCTGGTGCAGGCTGATGTTGACCTTGGGGTAGGCCTCACGCAGCTTGGCCACGGGCAGCGGCAGCACGTAGCGTGCCTGGGTGTGCGTGGTCGCGATGCTCAGGGTGCCGGCATCCTGCGCGCTGAACTGCTCGCCGATGCGCTTGAGGTTACCCACCTCGCGCATGATGAGCTCGATGCTCTTGAGCACATGCTGGCCCGGCTCGGTGATGCGCTTGAGCCGCTTGCCGTGGCGCGCGAAGATTTCCACGCCCAGCTCGCCCTCCAGCTCAATGATGGCCTTGGACACGCCGGGCTGCGAGGTGTGCAGGGCCTTGGCTGCTTCCGTCAGGTTGAGGTTGCGGCGCGCGGCTTCCTGGACAAAGCGGAATTGGTGCAGATTCATACTGAAAAACGGCTAAGAAGTCGCGTCATTATGCTGCAAATGTCTAAGATTATGTGTCTTCAGAGGGGTGGTGCGCAGGCGATCGACGCCATCAGGGCTGTCATGCGCGGATCTTCACCGATCGCGGCCTGGACATGGATGTGTACGTCCGGATGTTGCGCGCGCAGTTCTTGCACCAGCACGGGCAGGTCTTCTCGGGCATGTTTTCCAGTGCCCAGGAACATGGGGACGACAGTGACCGTGGTGGCGCCCTGGCTCACCAGATCCTGCACCGCCTGGGGCAGATCGGGGGTCGAGAGTTCGAGGTAAGCGCAGCGAACGGCCACGCCGGGCTGGTGCGCCAGGATGTAACTTTGCACGGCCTCGATGGGCGCGCGCCAGAGCGGGTCACGCGAGCCGTGGGCGAACAGCACAATACCGGAGGTAGGGGAGGTCATGTGTTTGTGGGGTTTAGCGCCGCAGCACCAGCCAGCCAAATGCGGCCAGGGAGAGCAGCGAATAGATGATGCCGGGCGCCGCCGCCGTGAGCCAGGGAGACCAGTTCTGCAGATTGCCCGCAAAGCCGAACAGGTTGTTGAGCAGGAAGAAGCTGATGCCCGCCATCACGCCGCCGAACACATACCCGGCCAGCGAGCCGGAGCGGAAGTGCAGGTAGGCAAAGGGCAGGGCCAGAACCACCATCACCAGACAGCTCAGCGGGTAGAACACCTTGCGCCAGAACTCGATTTCATAGCGCTGCGCGGACTGTCCGTTGGCCTTGAGGTGCCGGATGTACTGAAAGAGGTCGAGTGTGGCCATGCGGTCGGGCTTGAGCACGGCGGCGGCGACCATGTCGGCGCTGATCTTGGTGGGCCAGCGCACGCTGTCCGTGGTCAATTGCTCCACGTGCGAGTCTTTGCCTTCCGGATGGACGAAGCGGCTGCGCCGCACGTTGTTCAAGGTCCATGCGCCGTCGGGTTCGAAACGCGCGGTTTCGGCATGGGTCTGCGCCGCCAGTCGGCCCTCGGCGTCAAACTCGAAGATGCGCACGTCCATCATGCTGCCATCGGGGGCGATGGCGCGCGCGTTCACAGCGAACGACTGCTCGGCCTGGCGCTCTTTGAGCCAGGCGCCGGTGGCGCCCGTGGTCAGACGCCCCAGCTGGCGGGCCTTGACCAGTTGCGCCGCCCGGTCACTGAGCGGGGCGATGTAGTCGCCCACGACAAACGTGAGCAGCACGAACATGGCGCCGAGTGTCAGGAGTGAGCGCAATGCGCGCCCCGGCCCCAGGCCACTGGTTCGCATGATGGTGAATTCCGAGCTTTGTGCGAGCCGGGCCATCACGAAGATGGTGCCGATCAGCACCGTGATCGGCAGCAATTCGTACAGGTGACTGGGGATGCCCAGGGTCACAAACAGCAGGGCATGCGAGATGGCATAGCCCCCGGTGGGACTGCGGCCGACCCAGCGCATTTCATCCACCAGATCGAAGAACAGCAGCAGCGCCAGAAAACCCAGCGTGACGAAGATGACCGCCGCAATGATCTCGCGGTGGACCACTTTGCGGATGGTTTTCATGCCGCGCTCCTGCGTCGCCAGAGCTGGCCGGGCGTCCAGTGGTTGTGGCGTACTGCCAGCACCAGAAGGGCGAATGCCAGGGTGCCCCCATGCAGAAAGGCGATGTAGCCGGGCAAGGAGAGCTTGCCACCGCTCACCCAGCTTTGGCCCAAGGTCATCAGGTTGTAATAGACGATGAAGGTGAACAGGGCAAACATCAGCCCGCCGCTGCGTCCCGCACGCGGGTTGACGCTCGACAGCGCCAATGCCAGCACGACGAGATTGAACGCAGCCAGCGCCAGTCCCAGGCGCCAGCCGATTTCTGCCAGGTGCACAGGCTGGGGATCCGCCAGCAAATCGAGGGTACTGCGGGTTTTGGCAGAGAACTCGTTGGGGGCACTGGGCGGGGCGGCGCCGATGCGGGTGCTGTATTCGGCGAACTCGCTGATCTTGATTCCGGGCTTGTCCGTGGAGGTTTCCATGCGCTGGCCCTGGGTCAGCATCAGCATGCGTTCGCCGCCCTGCACCTCCAGGCGGGCGCTGCGCGCCGAAGTCACGGCCTCGCGGGTGCGCTCCGTGTTGAGGATGAACACATTGTTCGCGGCCTGCGGGTCCGGGCTGTCCTTGTCGATGAAAAAGACGCGGTTGCCGCTGGCGGACTCCTGGAATTCCCCGGGGGCGATGCGGTCAATGTCGCTGCGTTGCTCGTATTGCGCCCGCAGCTCCTGGATCTGCCGGTTGGCCCAGGGCCACACCCCGAGCGACAACACTGCCACCACCAGCATGGTCGGCCAGGCAAAGCGCAGCAGAGGCTGCAGCAGGCTGACCAGTCCCCGGCCGCTGGCGAACCAGATGACCATCTCGCTGTCACGGTACATGCGCGAGAGTACGCCCACAATCGCCACGAACAGACTCAGGCTCAGGATGGTGGGCAACTGGCCCAGCACCGTGAATCCCATCACCAGCATCACGTCGGAAGGGCTCACGTTGCCGCGCGAGGCCTGGCCCAGCGTGCGGATCAGCATCATGGTCATGACCACGGTGACCAGCACGACCAGGGTGGCGCCGAAGCTGCGCGCCAGCTCCTTGCGGATGGATGAATCGAATAACATTGGTCGGACAGAAAAGGGCGATTATGAACTTTGATCTCAAGACGCTGGACCTTGCTGGCGCAGTAGCCGAGAAATGCGATCTGCTGGTGCTTCTGGTGCCTGATGGCTTTGCACCGGGTGGCGATGCCCTGTCGGCCATGGTGGCGCACGCCACGAAGGCCAAAGACCTGGAAACCAAGCCAGGAAAGAGCCTGCAGCTTTACCAGGCGCCCGGGATTGCGGCACGCCGTGTGGTGCTGGCCGGGGTGGGCAAGGGCGATGCACGCTCGATCCGGCAGGCTTTTGCCGCCATCGGCGCGGTGTTCAAGAACGCTTCGGTCAAGCGCGCCGTGGTGTGCCTGGCCGGCCCGGCGCGGCCGGAGACCGTGGCCGCGGTGGTGCAGAACGTGGCCCACGCCAGCTACGTCTACACCACCACCAAGCCCAAAGCCGAGGCGCGAACGCTCGGTCGCGTCGTGGTGGGTGTGAGCGACACGGTGGCAGTGGCTGAGTCCTTCGAGACCAGTGTGGCGGTGGTGACCGGCGTTGAATATGCACGGGAATGGGGTAACCGGCCTGCCAACCACGCCACGCCCACGCTGCTGGCCGATGCGGCCAAGGCGCTGGCCAAGCACCCGGGCATCCAGTGCAAGGTCATGGGCCCGGCGGAAGTCGCGCGGCTGGGCATGGGGGCGTTTCTTGCCGTGGCCAAGGGTTCCGAGGAACCCCTGCGATTCATTGAACTGCGCTACAACGGTGCGGCCAAAACGCAGGCCCCCGTCGTACTGCTGGGCAAGGGCATCACGTTCGACACCGGTGGGATTTCCATCAAGCCGGCGCCCGAAATGGACGAGATGAAGTTCGACATGTGCGGCGCCGCCAGCGTGCTGGGGGTGTTCCGCGCGCTGGCCGAGTTGCAACCGGCCATCAACGTGGTGGGTTTGATCCCCGCCTGCGAAAACATGCCGGACGGCCGCGCCATCAAGCCGGGTGATGTGGTTACCAGCATGAGCGGTCAGACCATCGAGATTTTGAACACCGACGCCGAAGGCCGTCTGGTGCTGTGTGATGCGCTGACCTATGCTGCGCGCTTCAAGCCTGCCGCGCTGGTGGATATTGCGACGCTGACCGGCGCGTGCGTCATTGCGCTGGGTGGGGTGCGCAGCGGAATGTTTGCCACGGACGATGGGCTGGCCGATGCCCTGCTCAAGGCCGGTGAGGCGGCCGACGACCTGTGCTGGCGCATGCCCCTGGACGACGATTACGCCGAAGGGCTGAAGACCCATTTTGCCGACGTGGGCAACGTGGCCGGGCGACCTGCCGGGGCCGTCACGGCCGCCAAATTCTTGCAGCGCTTTGTGGGCGACTACCCTTGGGCACACCTGGATATTGCAGGAAGCGCCTGGAAGGGCGGTGTAGCCAAGGGTGCCACGGGGCGGCCGGTGGGATTGCTGGTGCAGTACCTTCTGGGCGCCGCGAAGTCTCCGGCCCCCAAGGCACGTACCCGCAAGGCTGCCGTGCGGAGCGCCTGAGATCGGCATGACGGAGATCGCCTTTCATTTCAACGCACCCGACAAGCTGGCGTACGCCTGCCGGTTTGCACGCAAGATCCTGCGCGCGGGCGATCTGAGACTGGTCATTGCCGGTCCGGACGCGTTGCTGGATCAGGTGGATCCGATGTTGTGGTCGATGGCGGCCCACGATTTCGTGGCCCATTGTCGTGGGGACAGCGATCCCGCCTTGCTGGAAGCGTCTCCCATCGTGCTGCTCACCGACCCCCAGCAGTCGCCCCACCATGATGTGCTGCTCAACCTGTGGGACGAGGTTCCCGCAGGTTTTGGCAGTTTTGCCAAACTCATCGAAGTGGTGGGCTTGCATGACGAGGCAGATCGCCAGCATGCGCGTGCGCGCTGGCGCTACTACGCGCAGCGCGGTTATGCCCTGATTCGCCACGATCTGGAGCAGAAGGTGTCCTGATGACGAATCCCCCCCCCAAGCAACACCCGCGTTTTATTCCCACGCTCACCGAGGTGGTGCAGGCGGGCAATGCAGCGTCACAGCCCGCTGCCGTGCCCCGGCCTGGCACGGGCGGGGTGCGCGCCCCGCTGCCGACTCCCGTCACCGTGCCTCCAGCACCGGCGCGAGGCAGTTCGATGGCGCCTGGCGGGGGGGTCACGGGGCATCGGGCCGCTTCGTTGCCGCCTGCTGCACCGTCCGTGCCCTTTCCCCCCGGTGCCCTGGCCCCTTCGGGGACTGCAGGGACCGCCGCCAGCGCTGGAATCGCACACCGATCGACAGCAGCGGAGGTGAAGCCATCGCCTCTGCCAGAGGGGTTTGAAGAGTTCATGGTGCACCGCGTCATGCAGCGCGTCGATGTCATGCTCGAAAAACGCCTGCGCGACGCCATTGCCACCGTTGTGCAGGAACAGACCCGATCGGTGCTGCCGCGTCTGCGGGAAGAAATCGAGTCCGTTGTGCGGCACTCCGTGTACGAGGCCGTAGCAGAAGAGCTGGCCGGCGGGCTGCCCGCAGCCCCCGCAGATTAAAAGCGTCGCGACCTGTAATTTTTTCTAATGGCTATCGTGTTCCCTAGTGTCTGGGCTAGGAAATTTGATGTAACTTCGCTGGCGTTGAGAAATAAGAATAATCTCAGCATTTATCTTTACTGGAGATTCCTATGCAATTGAAGTTGAAACTGACCGTAGTTGCTGCTATCGCGGCTGTTGCTGGTATGGCCTCTGCACAAGAACAGGTGGTCAAGATCGGTCACGTGGCTCCGGTTTCCGGAGCCCAAGCCCACTACGGCAAGGACAACGAAAACGGCGCACGCATGGCCATTGAAGTCCTGAATGCCGAGGGTGTGACGATTGGCGGCAAGAAGATCAAGTTCGAACTGCAAGCCGAAGACGACGCTGCCGATCCCAAGCAAGGTACGGCTGCTGCGCAAAAGCTGTGTGACTCCAAGGTTGCTGGCGTTGTGGGTCACCTGAATTCGGGCACCACCATTCCTGCCTCCAAGGTCTACAACGACTGCGGAATCCCCATGGTGACGGGCGCTGCCACCAACCCCAACCTGACCAAGCCGGGCTACAAGACCACCTTCCGCATCATTGCCAATGACAACGCCCTGGGCGCTGGCCTGGCAGCCTATGCTGCTGAAACCTTGAAGCTCAAAACGGTTGCCATCATCGACGACCGTACCGCCTACGGTCAGGGCGTTGCCAACGTGTTCAAGACGATCGCTGCCCAGAAGGGCATGAAGGTGGTTGACGAGCAGTTCACCACTGACAAGGCCACCGACTTCATGGCCATTCTGACCGCCATCAAGTCCAAGAACCCCGACGCCATCTTCTTCGGCGGCATGGACCCCCAGGCCGGCCCGATGCTGCGCCAGATGGAACAGCTCGGCATGGGCAATGTGAAGTACTTCGGTGGTGACGGCGTGTGCACGTCCGAAATCGCCAAGCTCGCTGCTGGCGCCAAGACCCTGGGCAATGTGATTTGCGCCGAAGGTGGTGCTTCGTTGGGCAAGATGCCTGGCGGTACGGCCTGGAAGGCCAAGTACGACGCCAAGTACCCCAACCAGTTCCAAGTCTACAGCCCGTACACCTATGACGCCACGATGCTGCTGGTCGACGCCATGAAGCGTGCCAACTCGGTCGATCCCAAGGTGTACGTGAACGAACTGGCCAAGTCCAACTTCAAGGGTGTGACCGCCAATATCGCCTTCGAGACCACGGGCGAAATGAAGAACCCCGCCATCACCCTGTATGTTTACATTGATGGCAAGAAGACGCCTCTCTGATCGGTTCAGTGGGTGAGTAGCGTAGCCTCTGGCCGCGCTACTGGGAAAAAGGCTTCCTTGGGGAAGCCTTTTTTCTTGATCGGTGCGTTGTATCAGCGCCTGACCTGCAGCGCCCCCGGATTGACGATGTTGGTGGGGGTCCCCTTGATGAAGTGCACCACGTTGTCGAAAGCCGCACCAAAATACAGTTCATAGCTGTCCTGCTCCACATAACCGATGTGCGGGGTGCAGATGCAGTTTTCCAGGCGCAGCAGCGCATGGCCCTGCAGGATGGGCTCACTCTCGAAAACATCGACCGCTGCCATACCAGGTCGCCCGCGGTTCAGGGCTGTAATCAGTGCGTCGGATTCAATGAGTTCTGCGCGCGAGGTGTTCACCAGAAGCGACGTGGGTTTCATGCACGACAGGGTTTCCAGCGTGATGAGGCCCCGGGTCTCGTCGGTCAGGCGCAGGTGCAGGGAAATCACGTCGGACTCTGAAAAGAACTCCGTGCAGGAACTGGCCACATGGTAGCCATCGGTCAGTGCCTGCGCGCGTGAGGCCTCCCGGCCCCAGATACGCACATTCATGCCGAAGGCCTTGCCGTAGCCGGCGACGATCTGGCCGATGCGCCCATATCCCCAGATGCCCAGTGTCTTGCCCCGCAAGGTGCTGCCAATGCAGAAGTTGGGTGGCATGCTGGCGGCTTTCAGGCCCGACTGCTGCCAGGCGCCGTGCTTGAGGTTGGAGATGTACTGGGGAAGCCGGCGCATGGCTGCCAGAACGAGGCCCCAGGTCAGCTCTGCAGGGGCCACGGGTGACCCGACGCCCTCGGCAACCGCGATGCCGCGTTCGGTGCAGGCGGTGATGTCGATGTGGCTGCCCACCTTGCCGGTTTGGGCGATCAGCTTCAAACGCGGGAGCTTTTCGATCAGCTGGCGCGTGATATGGGTCCGTTCGCGCAGCAAAACGATGACATCTGCATCTTTCAGCCGCACGGAGAGTTGCCCCAGTCCTTTGACCGTGTTGGTGTAAACCTTTGCGGCATAGTGGTCCAGACGCTCGGCGCAACGGAGCTTGCGGACGGTGTCCTGAT
>DMZZ01000297.1:0-7217 GCA_003484805.1 Comamonadaceae bacterium
TGCAGGCGCGTATCGCGCGGGTTGGTCTGTTGCGCGGATTCGATGCGTGCCAGCCAGGCCGCGTCGATATCGTCCAGGCCGGACTCCAGGGCGTTGATCAGCTTGAGGGCGTGCTGCTCGGCCAGTGAATCGGGCTGGTCCACCATCTGTTGCCACACCGGCAGCAGCCACTGGCGCACCTGCTGTGCGCTGCCGCCCAGCCGTGCCAGCCGCTGCGCGGCGTGGATGGCCAGTTCAGGCATGGCGCGGTCGGTGGCCTCGAACGATTGCCAGGTGGCCTGCAGTTGCGAGGAGTCGTGCGCGTTGTTGATCAGCTCCATGGCCAGGCCGCGCACGATGCTGCGTGCCGCATCGGCCGAAAACGCACGGTGCTTGCCCAGCAGGCGGGCGGTGTCCAGCGATTCGCGCGTGCGGCCGGCCAGGCGTGTGGCCTTCAGTTTGATGCGCAGCGCCAGCGTGCGCCGCGCGGCGCCCTGGGGCAGGTTGCCAAGGCGCTCCAGGGCCGCATCGGCCTCGCGGTCGTCGAGTGACCAGCGCGCTGCGCGCATCTGGGCCCCTTCGTGCAGCTCCTGGATGTGGGCCGATCGGCGTGGTGCAACGGTGTGCAGGGCCTGCTGCAGGTGGGTTTCGCGCTGTGCCCGGTCTTGCAGGGCGTGCGAGGTTTCGGCGGCCACCATGTGGGCCAGGGCACGCAGTTGCGGGCCCTGCGGGGCCGGGGCGCCTGCCTTGTCCAGCGCCTGCTCCTGTTCCAGCGCCGCCAGGGCAGCCTTGCGCGAACGCAGGAAGCGCCCTGCCAGGAGTTGTGTCAGGGCGTCGAGCAGGGCCGCGTGCATGGCGCGTTCTTTCTGCTGCAGGCGCCAGTGGCGAGCCTGGTGCGGCAGCTCCAGCAGCGCGGCCAGGGCACGCAGCGCGGCATAAAGGGTGGCAAAGCCCAGCACCAGCGCGAGCACCACCATGTTGAGCGAAAGGTCCACCCGGTAGGGCGGCCAGAACAGCGTGACGGTGCCCTGGTTGTTGCCCGCGAACAGCGCGGCAGCCACCGCCACGCCGAACAACGCCAAGAGCCAGAGTGCTGCGCGCATGGGGTCTGCGTTCCTTGCGGGTCTTCAGCGGCCTGCGGCGGCCGTGGCCAGGGCGGACAGGGTTTCGTCCAGACGGGGCAGTTCGGACGCCTTCATGTGGGCCTGTGCCTGCTGTAGCACCGTGGCGGCGTTCTGGGTGCGGCGCGAGGCGGGGTCGAAATACTTGTTCAGGGCGCTGCTGGCGGCGACCAGGTCGGCACGGGCCGAATCGGTCTGCCGTGCCAGCACGCCCAGGCGCGCGTTGAGCAGTTTGAGCTTGAGGTTCTCGCGCAGGAAGAAGGCCTGGTCAGGGGCCAGCAAAATGGCTTCGGGCTGGTCGATGCGGCTGACGCGCAGCAGGCCCCGGGCTTCGTCGCGCACCACTTCCCAGCCGCGCTGCAGCAGGGCCTGCCACCATGGCTGTTCTGCGGGCCCTGCGGGCTCCGGGTGCGCTGCCGCAGCGGATTGGGCGTACAAGCGCCGGGTGGCGGCGGCCTGGGCCACGGCGTTTTGCAGGGGCAGCTCGTCCACCTGGCGCACCAGGTCGTCCAGGCGAGCCAGCAGCCCTGCGGTGTCGGCCACAGTGGAACTGGTGACGCGCTCCAGGTCGCGGACGATGGCGCGCTGCACCGGCGCCAGGCGCGGCTGGGCGGCGCGTTCGATGCGCTGCTGCGCCGTCTTGAGGGCGGCTACCAGGGGTTCGAGGCTGCCGGTGAGCTGGGCCTGCTGCTGCGCCAGGCGCAGCGCGGAGTCAATGTCCACCACGAGGTTCTCGTCGCGTGTGCGCGACAGGCTCTGCATCAACTCTTCGAGCTGGCTGCGCTGCAGGGCGACCTCGCTGACGCGGGTTTCCTGAACGGTCAGCCGGGCGTTGGTTTCGCCAGCCAGTTCCTGGGCCTGGCGCGCGATGGTGCGCGCCTCGATGGCCTGGGTGCTGGCGTCCTGGCTCTGGCGGGCCAGGGCCTCTTGAATGGTGCTGAGCTTTTGCCACAGCAGGCCATTGCCGACCAGGGCCAGCACGGCGATGGCGCCCAGGGTGTAGATCAGGGTCTTGCCGCTGTGCGCCTGCGGCGCGTTGCCCGGCCCGGTGGGTGCAGGGCTGGACGGGTCGGTGGGGGGCGCGGAACTCATGGCGCTGATTCTATCGAGGCCACCACGTCATCAAGGGCAGGCCGGCATTCGCGCACGCTGCCAAAACCTGCGGCGCGCGCGGCCTGGGCAATGCGCGGGTGGGTGGCCAGGGCGCGGGCCTGGCTCCAGTCCTGGCCGCTCAAGGTGGCGCAAAGGTTGTCCACGGCCTGCGAGCTGCTCAGCAGCCACAGCGAGCCGTCCACGGCGGCCGCACGGGCCCGGGCCTGCTGCTCGGCGCTCCAGCGGGGGGCGCCGCGCGTGTAGGCGACGATGAAGTCCACCTGCCCGCCTGCGGCCTGGATCTGCCGGGCCAGCCAGTCGCGCCCCGTGCCTTCCTCCGTGGCACCGGCCTCGGTGCCGCGCACGATGAGCACGCGGTCGCCGGGGCCGATCTGCCCGTGCACCACGGCCCAGAGCGATTCGGAGTCGAACTGCGTGGCGTCCAGCGCCGGGATGTCGATGCGCGCAGCATGAACGCCCAGCGCCTGCAGTGCGCGGGCCGTGCCCGGGCCGGGCGACCACACTCTTGTTTTGATAGCTGCCTGCGCTTTATCAGTAAGCGTTTGAGTCTTTTTGGGATCAAAAAAATGCTGTGCGGCGTTGCTGCTCACCACCATGATGGCGCGGTAGGTGGTGACGCGCTCACGGGCGGCATCCAGGGCTGCCGCGTCGGTGGGGGGGCTGATGGCGATCAGCGGCAGGACCTGCGCATCGATGCCACGCGCCTGCAGCGAGGCTGCCCACTGCAGGGCCTCGCGCTCGGGCCGGGTGACGATGACCATTTCAACCCGTGGCGCCGTCGGCACGCAACTGCGCGGCCACCGTCACGCCCAGCGCATCGGCCTGCTCCAGCGTGCTGGCCGCGCCGCTGGCGCTGGCGCGCACCAGCGCAATACGGCCCTCGGGGTCGCCCCAGGCCGCGTCGATGTGCAACTGGCCGCCTTCGAGGCGGGCGTGCGCGGCCAGCGGCATGGAGCAGCTGCCGCCCATGCTGCGGCTGACGGCGCGCTCGGCCGTCACGATGAGCCAGCTGGGCATGTGCGCCAGGGGGCTGAGCGCGGCCACCAGGTCTGGGCGGTCGGCGCGCACCTCGATGCCCAGGGCGCCCTGGCCGGCGGCGGGCAGCATCTCGGTGGTGGAGAACTCGGTGCGGATGCGCTCGCCCAGGCCCAGACGCTTGAGCCCGGCGGCCGCCAGCACGATGGCGTCGTACTGGCCTTCGTCGAGCTTGCGCAGGCGCGTGTCGAGGTTGCCGCGCAGCGGCTCGATCTTCAGGTCCGGGCGCAGCGCGTGCAGCAGCACCTGGCGGCGCAGGCTCGAGGTGCCGACCACGGCACCCTGGGGCAGGTCCTGCAGGCGGGCGTAGCGTGGCGAGACGAAAGCGTCACGCGGGTCTTCGCGTTCCATCACGCAGGCCAGGGCGAAGCCCTCGGGCAGCACCATGGGCACGTCCTTGAGCGAGTGCACGGCGATGTGCGCGCGGCCGTCTTCCAGAGCGGTTTCCAGCTCTTTGACGAACAGGCCCTTGCCGCCGACCTTGCTTAGCGAGCGGTCGAGGATCTGGTCGCCCAGCGTGGTCATGCCCAGCAGACTGACGTCGTGGCCGCGTGCGCGCAGCAGGGCCTGCACGTGCTCAGCCTGCCACAGGGCCAGGCGGCTCTCGCGCGTGGCGATCACGATCGGGGGGAGGGAGGGGCTTTGGGGCGTCATGCTTTTGCAGGGAAAGGTCGAGCGCGGGATGCTAGCATGCGGCGCCGCAGCAACCCGCTTTGCCCGGGAGCGCGCCAGGAGACAACCCGTGACCGCGAAGAAAATCGACAAAGACCTCCCTTTGATCCAGGACATCCGCCTGCTCGGGCGCATCCTGGGCGACGTGATCCGCGAGCAGGAGGGCGTGGCTGCGTTCGATCTGATCGAGCAGGTGCGCAAGCTCTCGGTGGCCTTCCGGCGCGACGCCGACCACGAAGCCGACAAGGCGCTCAAGAAGCTGCTCAAGGGCCTGAGCGCCGACCAGACGGTGAGCGTGATCCGNNGAGGACCGGCACCACATCCGGCGCCGCACCATCCGCGAGCGCGCGGGCGACACGCAGGAAGGCAGCATCGAGGTGGCGCTCTCGCGCCTGCGCTGGGCCGGCATCGCGCCGCGCACCGTGGCGCAAACCCTGGCGGGCAGCTATGTGGCGCCAGTGCTTACCGCCCACCCGACCGAGGTGCAGCGCAAGAGCATTCTGGATGCCGAGCGCGACATCGCGCAGCTGCTGACCACGCGCGACGACATTGCCGAGCGCGCCCAGCTCTACAACAGTGCCAAGGACGCGCTGACCCCGCGCGAACTGGCCGCCAACGAGGCGCAACTGCGCGCCCGCGTGGCGCAGCTGTGGCAAACGCGCCTGCTGCGCTACAGCAAGCTGACCGTGGCCGACGAGATCGAGAACGCGCTGTCGTACTACGAAGCCACCTTCCTGCGCGAAATTCCGAAAATTTACGCCGACCTGGAGCGTGCGCTGGGCCAGGAGAAAGTGCACAGCTTCCTGCGCATGGGCCAGTGGATTGGCGGCGACCGCGACGGCAACCCGAACGTCACAGCCGACACGCTGGCCCAGGCCCTGCGCCGCCAGAGCGAGGTGGCCCTGCGCCACTACCTGACCGAGGCGCACCTGCTGGGCGGCGAGTTGTCGCTGTCGGCGCGGCTGGTGGATGTCACACCCGAGATGCAGGCCTTGGCGAACAGCTCGCCCGACACCAACGAGCACCGCCTCGATGAGCCCTACCGCCGTGCGCTTACCGGCATCTATGCACGCTTGGCCGCCACGCTGCACGATTTGAGCGGTGGCGTGGCCGCGCGCCATGCCGTGGCCCCGCAGAACCCCTACGCCAGCGCGGCCGACTTTCTGGCCGAGCTGCGCACCATCGAGGCCTCGCTCCAGGCGCACCATGGCGCGCCGCTGGCCGCACAGCGCCTGCACCCGCTGATCCGGGCGGTAGAGGTGTTCGGCTTTCACCTGGCCACGGTGGACCTGCGCCAGAGCTCCGACCAGCACGAGCGCGTGGTGGCCGAACTGCTGGCCGTGGCGCGCATCGAGCCCGACTACGCCGCGCTGTCCGAGGAGGGGCGCCGCGCTGTGCTGCTGCGCCTGCTGCAGGACGCACGCCCGCTGCGCGTCATGGGCACCACCTACTCCGAGCACACGCGGGGCGAGCTGGCCATCTTCGAGGCTGCGCTGCGCATGCGCCAGCGCTACGGCCAGGATGCCATTCGTCACTACATCATCAGCCACACCGAGACCGTGAGCGACCTGCTGGAGGTGCTGCTGCTGCAGAAGGAAGTGGGCCTGCTGCGCGGCACGCTGGAGGATGCCGCATCCGGCGCGGCGACTGCAGACCTGATCGTGGTGCCGCTGTTCGAAACCATCGAAGACCTGCGCAACGCCGCGCCTATCATGCGCGAGTTCTACCAGTTGCCTGGCGTGGCCGCGCTGGTGCAGCGCTCGGGCGGCGACCAGGACATCATGCTGGGCTATTCCGACAGCAACAAGGACGGCGGCATCTTCACCAGCAACTGGGAGCTGTACCGTGCCGAGATCGCGCTGGTGGCCCTGTTCGACGAACTGCCCGGCATCCGCCTGCGCATGTTCCACGGGCGCGGCGGCACCGTGGGCCGCGGCGGCGGGCCGAGCTACCAGGCCATCCTGGCGCAGCCCCCGGGCACCGTGCGCGGCCAGATCCGCCTGACCGAACAGGGCGAGGTGATCGCCTCCAAATACGCCAACCCCGAGATCGGTCGGCGCAACCTCGAAACCCTGGTGGCCGCCACGCTGGAGGCCACGCTGTTGCAGCCCACCAAGCCCGCGACGCCGGCCTTTCTGGATGCTGCGGCGCAGCTGTCAAAGGCCAGCATGGCGGCCTATCGCGCGCTGGTGTACGAAACCCCGGGCTTCACCGACTATTTCTTCAACTCCACACCAATCCGCGAGATCGCCGAGTTGAACATCGGCTCACGCCCGGCCTCGCGCAAGCCCAGCCAGAAGATCGAGGACCTGCGCGCCATCCCCTGGGGCTTCAGCTGGGGCCAGTGCCGCCTCACGCTGCCGGGCTGGTACGGGTTTGGCGCAGCCGTCGAGGCGTTTCTGGAGGCGCCTGACAAGGACCCCAAGTCCCAGTTGGCGCTGCTGCGCAAGATGTACCGCCAGTGGCCGTTTTTCAGCACCCTGCTGTCGAACATGGACATGGTGCTGGCCAAAAGCGACCTGGCGCTGGCCTCGCGCTACAGCGAGCTGGTGCAGGACGCCCGCCTGCGCAAGAAGGTGTTCACCGCCATCGAGCAGGAATGGCACCGCACGGCCGACGCGCTGACGCGCATCACCGGCGACAAGCAGCGCCTGGCGCACAACACGGCGCTGGCCCGCTCCATCCGCCACCGCTTCCCGTACATCGACCCGCTGCACCACCTGCAGGTGGAGTTGGTGCGCCGTTGGCGGGCGGGCCAGGATGACGAGCGGGTGCAGACGGGTATCCACATCTCGATCAACGGTATTGCGGCAGGGTTGCGCAATACCGGCTGATCTCTGCTAGGCGGTTATTTCCCTGTGCGAGAATGCCCGCCATGCAGCGCGTGACCCCCCTTGCGAACTTGTGCGACGCCCAGCGGGCGCGTGTGGCGTCGCTGCATGCAGGCCAGCAGCGCAGGCGTTTTGGCGTCAACTCGCTGGCCAAGCACGCTCCCCCGGTTTGTGCCGGGCGCTGAACGGCGCTTTTTCCTCTTTACCCCCCCCTCTTGGCCCCACAGCCTGAGTAGCTGGTGCGTCTGTCTGGCGCACCCGCGTGCGCACGGTGCGGGGCTCCACGTGCGCAGCCCGGCCCTAGTGTCCTGGGTTAGAAATTCGTTTCATAAAGACGCCGAGAATCGCCCCCATGCTGCGTTGCAAATCCTCGCGATAGCTACGGCTATCGCTGTGGTTTGCGCCTTGCCTGACGTCGATTTCGACATCTTTATTTCTTCAACGAACTTCCAATCCAGGACACTAG
>DMZZ01000380.1:0-5440 GCA_003484805.1 Comamonadaceae bacterium
AAACGCCCAAGGGCCTCGAATCGCGCCTGGGCGGTGTGCTCATCGACCGCTACGCCCCCGGCGAGAACGCGGGCTACCCCACGCTGTGCAAGGGGCGCTTTGACGTGGGCGAGGACGAGAACTACTACGCCATCGAGGAGCCTACCAGCCTCAACACCCTCGAACTGCTGCCAAAACTCATGAAGATGGGCGTGCGTGCCGTGAAGATCGAAGGCCGCCAGCGCAGCCCCGCCTACGTCGCGCAGGTCACCAAGGTCTGGCGCGATGCCATCGACAACTGCCTGGCCGACCCGCTGCGCTACGCCCCCAAGACCGCCTGGATGGCCAGCCTCGACCAGGTGGCCGAAGGCCAGCAACACACCCTGGGCGCCTACCACCGCCCCTGGAAATGATGAAAAATCCCTCCCTGAAACTCGCACTGGGCGCGCTCCAGTACTACTGGCCACGCCAGACCATCTTTGATTTCTACCAGGCCATCGCCACCTCGCCCGTGGACATCGTTTACCTGGGCGAAACCGTCTGCTCGCGCCGCAAGGAGCTGCGCCTGCAGGACTGGATCGACATTGCCGACCTGATGCGCGAATCCGGCAAGGAGGCCGTGCTGTCCACGCAGGTGCTGCTCGAATCGGGCGTGGAAGTGAGCACCATGCACAAGGTGACGAACAACCCCGACTACCTCATCGAGGCGAACGACATGGGCGCCGTGCAGCGCCTGGCGGGCAAACGCCCCTTTGTCGGCGGACTGCACCTGAACATCTACAACCAGCCCGCGCTGGAGTGGCTGGCCCAACTGGGCGCCAGCCGCTGGGTGGCGCCGCTGGAGATGAAGCACGAAGACCTCTCGGCCCTGATCCGGACCGGTCCGCAGAACCTGCAGACCGAGGTGTTTGCCTACGGCCGCATGCCACTGGCGTTTTCAGCGCGCTGCTTCACTGCGCGCCAGCGCAATCTGCCCAAGGACGACTGCCAGTTCAGCTGCCTGGACCACCCCGACGGCCTGATGCTCAAGACACGCGAGAGCGAAGAATTCCTCGTGCTCAACGGCATCCAGACCCAGTCAGCCCGTGTGCACAACCTGATCGACGAACTGCCGCGCATGCAACGCATGGGCGTGGCCGTGGCACGCATCAGCCCCCAGGCTCAGCACACCGGCAAGATCGTGGCGCTGTTCGATGCCGTGCGCAAAGGCACACTGGCCCCGCACGACGCCCGCGCACAACTGCAGCCGCTCATGCCCGAACAAAGCTGCAACGGTTACTGGCATGGCCAGCCAGGCCTGGATCTGGTGGAAACACCAGCGGCCCTGGCCACGGCCTGAGCCCTGCGGGACTTGCCAGGGAGGCCCTGATCACTGTCCAATCATGAAACCATGGCGTCGGCGTGCATTGGCTGCCAGTCAGCGCCCCATCGCCCCCCTGAGGAAAGCCATGAATCACTCCACTCCTGCACCCTTCACCCTGCCCTCCCCCCTGGCAGCGCTCACGTCACGGCTGCCGGCCTTCCCGGGCTCGATGCTGCTGGTCACGGCGCTCAACCTCGGCGTGGCACGCCAGCTGCCGCGGGACGTGGGCGACATGCTGCTGCACAAGCGCCTGCGCATCCATGTGCGCGATGCCCGCATCACCTTCGACTTCACCTGGACCGGGGGCGCCTTCGCACCGCGCGCGCGCCATGCGGAGATCGACCTGTGCATCAGTGCCAGCGCCCATGATTTTCTGCTGCTGGCCCAGCGCCAGCAGGACCCGGACACGCTGTTCTTCAACCGGCGTCTCGTCATGGAAGGCGACACCGAACTCGGCCTGGTGGTGAAGAACACCCTCGACGCGCTGGAGTTGCCGGTGCTCGACCTGCAGCAGTGGACGCCGCGCCAGGTGCTGGCCCGTTTATCGGCCTTGCGCCCTGGCATGGGGGCAGCGCCGGGGGCACGGCCATGAACGCTGCTGCGCCCCCCCTGCCGCTGATCTATTCCTGCTCGGGCTGCTCCAGCGCCGCGCAGCTGGCCAACCATGTGGCTGTGCGCATGGACCGCAAGGGCGTCGCAGAGATGTCCTGCATCGTCGGCGTGGGAGGCGACGTGCCCAAGCTGGTGCGGCTTGCGCAGTCGGGGCGACCCATCCTTGCGCTCGATGGCTGTCCGCTGGTGTGCGTCAAAAGCTCGCTGGCCCGCCATGGCATCACGCCCGGGCGGCACTACCAATTGCACGAGTACGGCGTCAAGAAACGCAACCACCAGGACTTCGACCCCCAGGAAGCGGCCGAGGTGCTCGCCCGCATCGAGGCCGACCTGCAGGAACACCCCCTCGTAGCCTCCCATGCCTGAGCCGCGCCGCATCATCGTCGCCATCTCCGGGGCCAGCGGTGCGGTGTACGGCGTGCGGCTGCTCCAGGTGCTGCAGACATGCGCGGGCATCGAATCGCACCTGGTGGTGTCCGACGCCGGTTGGCGCACGCTGCGGCATGAACTGGACATGGACGCCGCCTCGGTCGAGGCGCTGGCGCACACGGTGCACGACGCGCGCAATGTCGGCGCCAGCATCGCCAGCGGCTCGTTCCAGTGCGCGGGCATGGTCATTGCGCCGTGCTCCATGCGCACGCTGGCCGCCGTGGCACATGGCCTGTCCGACAGCCTGCTCACGCGCGCGGCCGACGTGGTGCTCAAGGAGCGCCGCCGCCTGGTGCTGATGGTGCGCGAGACGCCGCTGCACCTGGGGCACCTGCGCAACATGGTCAGCGTGACCGAAATGGGCGCCATTGTCTGCCCGCCCGTGCCCGCCTTCTACCTGCGCCCGCAGAGCGTGGCCGACATCGTGGACCACAGCGTGACCCGGGCGCTCGATCTGCTGGACGTCCAGCACCCGCTGGCCGCCCGCTGGGAGGGGCTGGCACTGGGAGAATGATCCCGGGCGCCACCGCGTTCGCTCCATTGCGGCACCAAAATAGCTATTTTATTGATAGCTGCCAGCGCAATACCATAGGTCGTCAAGGCCACTTTTTACTCATATCTCCATGCACTACCACGACCTGCGCGACTTTATCCAGCAGCTCGAAGCGGTCGGCGACCTGCGCCGCGTGCGCGAGCCGGTCTCGCCCCACCTGGAGATGACGGTGCTGTGCGACCGCGTGCTGCGTGCAGGCGGACCGGCCCTGCTGTTCGAGAACCCCACGGGCCACCGCATGCCGGTGCTGGGCAACCTGTTCGGCACGCCTGAGCGCGTGGCGCGTGCCATGGGCGTGGAGAGCATCGCCGGGCTGCGGCCGTTCGGCGAGCTGCTGGCATCGCTCAAGGAGCCCGAGGCGCCCAAGGGCTTCAAGGAAATGGTGGGCATGGGCAGCCTGCTCAAGACGCTGTGGAACATGGCGCCCAAGGAGCGCAGCAGCCCGCCGTGCCAGGAAGTGGTGTGGGAGGGCCCGGACGTGGACCTGGCGCGCCTGCCCATCCAGCACTGCTGGCCGGGCGACGTGGCGCCGCTGGTCACCTGGGGCCTGGTCATCACACAGGGGCCGCACAAGGCCCGGCAGAACCTGGGCATCTACCGCCAGCAGGTGTTGGGGCGCAACAAGCTCATCATGCGCTGGCTGGCGCACCGCGGCGGGGCGCTCGATTTCCGCGACCACTGCGCCGCCAACCCCGGCCAGCCCTACCCGGTGGCGGTGGCGCTCGGGGCCGACCCGGCGACCATCCTGGGCGCCGTGACGCCCGTGCCCGACAGTCTGTCGGAATACCAGTTCGCCGGCTTGCTGCGCGGCGCGCGCACCGAGGTGGCGGCCGCGCTGGGCGTACCGCTGCGCGTTCCGGCCAGCGCCGAGATCGTGCTCGAAGGCCACATCCAGCCCGACGCCACACATGCCAGCGGCTGGGAGCATGCGCTCGAAGGGCCCTACGGCGACCACACGGGCTACTACAACGAGCAGGCCGAGTTCCCAGTGTTCACGGTGGACCGCATCACACTGCGACGGGACGCGATCTACCACTCCACCTACACCGGCAAGCCCCCCGACGAGCCCGCCGTGCTGGGCATGGCGCTCAACGAGCTGTTCATCCCGCTGCTGCAGCGCCAGTTCCCGGAAATCGTGGACTTTTACCTCCCACCCGAGGGCTGCAGCTATCGCATGGCGCTGGTGCGCATCAAAAAAGCTTACCCGGGCCATGCGCGCCGCGTGATGATGGGCGTGTGGAGCCACCTGCGCCAGTTCATGTACACCAAGTTCATCGTGGTGGTGGACGACGATGTGGATGTGCGCGACTGGAAGGAGGTCGTCTGGGCGCTGACCACGCGCATGGACCCGGCGCGCGACACCATGCTGGTGGAGCACACCCCCATCGACTACCTCGACTTCGCCTCGCCCGTGAGCGGCCTGGGCAGCAAGATGGGCCTGGATGCGACGAACAAGTGGCCGGGCGAAACTCAACGGGAGTGGGGCCGCACCATCGCCATGGATGCCGAGGTGACGGCGCGCATGGACTCGCTGTACGAGTCCCTGGGCCTTTGACACTGGCATGAAAAAGCCGCCCGGCGCTGCAAAGGCGCCGGGCGGCTTTTGGTTGGGATGCCTATGGCTGCGACGGTGGCGGGGCCAGTACCGGAGCCGCCATCAGGAAGGCGTCGGAGAAGCAGGCGTCCTCGCCCAGGCCCTGGGCCAGGAAGGCGGGCACGGCGGTTTCCACCATCTTCACCGAGCCGCAGAGGTAGACCTCGTGGCCACTGAGATCAGCGAAGTCGGCCAGCATGGCCTCGTGCACCAGGCCCGTGCGGCCCGTCCAGCCGTCATCCTCGGAGGGCTCGGAGATGACCGGCACCACACTGAAGTTGGGGTGCTCGCGGTGCCACTGCTCGCACTGCTCCAGCATGTAGAGGTCTTTGCGCTGGCGCACGCCCCAATACAGGCGCATGGGCCGCTGCACGCCGCGCTGGAAGGCATCCTCGACGATGCTCTTGATGGGCGCAAAGCCGGTGGCGCCCGCCACGAACAGGATGGGGTGCATGCTGTCGCGCAGCGTGAAACTGCCGCGCGGTCCCTCGAAGCGGATGGGGTCTCCCACCTTCATGCCTTCAAACACATGGGTGGTGAAGCGCCCGCCGGGAATAAGGCGCACATGCAGTTCGATCTGCTCGCGCGTGTGGGGCGCATTGGCAAACGAGAAGGCGCGGCGCTGGCCGTCGTCCAGCAGGATGTCGATGTACTGTCCGGCTTCGAAGTCCAGCGCCTGGCCCTGGGGCAATGCAATCAGGACGCGCATCACGTCTTCGGCCAGCCGCTCCAGGCCGACCACGGTACCGCTGTGCACCGTGGCGACGGTGGCCACCTCGCTCGGGACGAAGCCATCCACCTCGATGACCACATCGCATTTCGGCACCGCACAGCACATCAGCGCCTTGCCCTGGGCCTTGAGGGCATCGGGCAGCGCGCTGCGCTGGTAGGGGCGGTGCTCGACGCTGCC
>DMZZ01000378.1:0-9124 GCA_003484805.1 Comamonadaceae bacterium
GTGCGCTACGAAGGCCCCAAGGGCGGCCCCGGCATGCAGGAGATGCTCTACCCCACTTCGTACATCAAGTCCAAGGGCCTGGGCAAGGCCTGCGCGCTGCTGACCGACGGGCGCTTTTCGGGCGGCACGTCCGGCCTGTCGATCGGCCATTGCTCGCCCGAGGCGGCGGCCGGTGGCGCCATTGGCCTGGTGCGCAACGGCGACCGCATCCGCATCGACATCCCTAACCGCCGCATCGATGTTCTGCTGTCGGACGAAGAACTTGTGCGCCGCCGTGCCGAGCAGGACGCGAAGGGCTGGAAGCCCGCGCAGCCCCGGCCCCGCAAGGTGTCCGCCGCCCTCAAGGCCTACGCCAAGCTGGTGATGTCGGCCGACAAGGGCGCGGTGCGCGACCTGTCGCTGCTGGACTGACACCCGCCCGGCGCCCAGGCGCCGCGCACACAGACCCGCCGGCTTCTCCACCGGCGGGTTTTCTTTTTGCTCTGTTGTTGATAGCTGCTAGCGATTTATTTGCAAGCGCTGGAGGCCAATTTGACTTGAAATTGCAAGGGTTGTTCAGCGTCACTGCAGACGCTGAAAATTGATCACATCATCACCTGCGCCACAGGGTGAGGCACAGGTGATGCCTGCTGTTCAGTTGCGTGACTCAACCCAGTTTTCCACCTGCAGGGCAGGGACACGAGCAAACTCGCCGACGTTATTCGTCACAACAACGAGCCCCTCGCTGCGCGCATGGGCGGCGATGTGCAAATCGTTGACGCCAATCGGCTGCCCGGTTTTCTCCAGGCCTGCACGAATGGCGCCATAGTGCTGTGCAGCCTTGGCGCCATACGGCAGAACCTCCAGACGGCTGCAAAAGTCTTCAATGGCGACCAGGTTGTCGCTCACGCGCGTGCTTTTTTCTGCACCGTGGAACAGTTCAGACAGTGTGATCGCCGAAATCGCCATGCGGCTGGCATTCTCGTTGAAGAGCGAGAGCACCTCGATGGGGCGCCGCTTCAACACGTAGATGACGATGTTCGTATCGAGCAGGTAGCGCAGCATCAGAGAGGCTCCCGCTCACCGAGGGGCTGCGGGGCGCGCTCTGGCAAAAAATCTTCACTGACCGCCGGGCCATCCAGAAAAAAGCTGTCCCAGGTCTGGCCCACGGGCGAGATGATGCGTTCATTCCCCCTGGCGCGCACTTCCACCTTGCGCACGCCCTCCGGCAGGCGCAACTCGACGGGCAAGCGCACGGCTTGCGTGCGGTTGTTGATAAAGACGGAGCTGATGGCCATGACAATCCTTTCTGGATGTATATGGCTTTAGTATATGGCGTTGGTGGTTTTCAAGCCAAGCAGGCCGAAAATCACTGCAAAAACAATAGCTGCTCGCGCTTATCCATAAAGCGCTATAGGCATTTTTGACCACCAATCAAAGCAAACTGGCTTGTAGCGATGCGCTGGCCAGTGGCCGCAGCCTTGCATAGTCCAGCAACTCTGCCAGGTGTGCCCCTTTGGCCTGCCATTCGTGCACCACGTTCTCGGCCAGCAGCACGTAATGCCAGGGCAGGCCCTGCCGGTGTTCTGGTGCCAAGGCATTGATGCGCTCGCACCACGCGATGGCGGCTTTCAGTTTGCGCTGCACATTGGGGTGAATGGCTTGCTGCTGCGCCTTGGTTTCCACCAGAAAAATCCCGCTGGCCGTGCGCACCAGAAAGTCCGGCGAATAGAACGCGGGCAGGCCGTCGTCCTTCACATAGCGCAGGCGTGCGAAGGTGTGGCGGTTTTCGCTGATTTTGCAAAACGCCAGCACCTGGCTATCGGCCTGCGCCCAGTGGATGAAGGTGCGCTCCAGCCCACCATTGCGCGCGGGCCAGCCCAGGCGGGTGTAAATGCACTTGCCCACCTCCACCGAATGGGCCTCCCGCAGCATCAGGCGCGGCACTTCGCTCAGGTAGCGCGCGTGCACCTCGGTGTGGCCGCTGGGGTGCTGCTCTTCGGATTCGAGCAGCGCCACGGCAAACACCTTGGTGATGTGCTCCACCACAGGCTGCAGCAGCAACAGGCGCCAGTTTTCATCTTCCAGCGGGTTGAAGGCGGCGCCAAACAGCCGCGTCCAGATGTAGTCGTCCAGCCAGCCAGTCAAATCGGCGGTATTGACCTGCAAATAGGGCTTGGCCAGGTGCGTGGCAATTTTGTTGCCCTTCGGCAATGGCTCGCTCAGCGCCTGGCTGATGCGCCGCGTCAGGCGCGCCAAATAATCGTTGTAGCCGCCCACGTTCATCACCGCACCATCGACGCGGTAGTCGCCAAACAGTGTGGCGCTTTGCAGGTCTTGCGAGATGAAGGTGTCGCCCTTGCCCAGCAAGCCGCGCAAGGCGTCTGCCGACATCGCCGTGAAGGCGGGCAGCGCCAGAACATCCACGGCGGCGTGGCCCCGCAGTTCGTCCGCCTCGCGCAGGATGAATGGAATGCCGAAGTCAAATTTCTCGAAGCCCTCGCGCAGCTCGGCTGCGATCACGTCGCCGGTGCTGGAGGTGTCGTCCATGCTGTCGCCCGTGGTGCCCGCCACGCCTTCCTTCAGCAGTTCGTCGTAAAACGACTGGAAGGCCGGGTGCTCGACGATGCTCAGCACATCGATCAGGTTGGCCGGTTCCTGCCCGGCGTTGATGCGCTCGCGGTTCTCGCGTTTCAGGTCGGCATATTCAGCGTCGCGCCACATCAGTCGCAGGCCCCGGCCGATGGTCTGCTCCAGCAAAATCTGTGCTTGCGAACTGCGCAGCGGAACGATGACGCAAATGTTGTTCACATCAAAGCCCTCGCGCAGCATCAGCACGCTGACGATCACGCGCGGCGTGGCGTGCCGGTCCACGCTGAACAGGCGCTGGCGCACGGGCGCCCAGTCCTTCTCGCCCAGCTCGGCTTTTTTGCCCGAGTCAATCGTCATCACTTCGTCCGGCTGCAAGCCTTCCTGCTCTTGCAGAAACTGCGCCACCAGTGGCGACACCGTCGTGTCCTCGCACACCACCAGCATCTTGGGGTGGCGCGCGGGGTCGATGCGGGCAAAGTCCGCTTCCAGTTTGCGCAGTTTTTTGAGGCCGGCCCTCAGCATGACCCGCTGGCCCTCACTCAAGACGGGGTTGCCCGCCTCGTCGCGCTCGGCTTTGAACTCCAGCGGCAATGCCCCAATCTCCTTGCGCCGGTCCAGCACCAAAGACTTCACCAGCCCGGCGCGCATGGCGGCCTTCAGGTCAAAGTCGGTCACGATGTGCGCAAAGTACAGTTTCTTTTTGTTCTTGCCGGCGCCCACGTCGTTGTACGGCGTGGCAGAAAAGTCCACCTGCACAAAGCGCCGGCCCTTGGTTTCGGCGATGCGACTCAGGCTCTTTTGCCACTCCACCTCGGTCACCTCGCCCTCGCGCTTGAACTCGTGGATGTGGTGCGCCTCGTCGTTGAACACCATCAGCTCGGGCAGCGCAGCCAGAAACTCCAGCACATTGCCGCGTGCATAGCGGCGGTCGAGCACGTCCAGGCTGTTACCCGTGGCGCGGCCCGGCATCAAAGGCAGCACGGCGTTGATGACCTGCTGGGGCTCCAGCGGCGCGCCGGGTGCGTCGATTTCTTGCACGTCATCGGCCCCGTCGCCCTCGGCCAGCAAATGCCAGTTGGTGATGGCGATCATGCCGTTGCCCGTGGCTTTCAGGCCGATTTCACTCTTGCCGCAGACGTTGCCGCGCACAAAGGCAAACACCGCATCGCGGTGCGCCTCGGGGATGAACAGGTCGGCAAACTGTGCCATGTCGGAAGTGGAAAAATCCCTTGCCCCGCTTGCGCTGCCTGCTATCAATTTTCCACAAAACGCGTCCAGCAGCCGCTCGTACACAATCAGCCCCGGCGCCACCACCAGGAAAAAGCGCGTAAAGCGGGCGTCGTCCAGCCCCTCGGCCAGGGCGGCATTCTTGTTCAAAAGCTGCCAGATCAGCAGCGCCTGCAATACCCAGGTTTTGCCCGTGCCGGTGGCCATCTTGAAGCAGTATTTGGGGTGCGCGCGCTTCGCGCTGGAGACCTCGGCCAGCCGGGTGCCCGCCAGCAGCGCATCGGGCGCCACCTGCTGGTACAAATCCTGCAGCGATGCCGCGCCCAGCACCTCGTGCGCCACGATGGCGTTCAGGATGGCCTGCTTTTGCCCGGCGTGAAAGTTCAGCCCGCTGCGCGCCGCCACCATGTCTTCGCCAAACCACCACAGCAACAGCTCGGCGGTGGTGGGCGTGACCAGCTCCAGCAGGTCGGCGGCGCCATGCTCCAGGCCCAGGCAGAGCTGCTGGGTGCGCGCGGTCAGGCCGCTGGCCAGAGCCATGGGGGATTCATCACGCATTGGCAGCTCCCGGCTGCGGTGCCAACGCATGCGTAGGGACCACCCCCTGCACCTGTGTCAGATGCGTGGTCAGATCCTGAATATCGCGTCGGTGTTGTTTGGGGGTTCTCATGGTGGTGTTCCCTGCGGGTTGAATGTGAGGGCTCGTGATCGGACGGAAAGCGGCAGCCATGCATCGGCGGTTTGTATACATGTTGTATACAATGACGCATGATCCGCAGTTTTCAGCACAAAGGACTTGAGGCGTTTTTTTGCAGCGGCAGCAAGGCAGGCATTCGCCCCGACCATGCCCAGCGGCTGCAGTTGCAACTGGGCTCGCTGGACCAGGCCACGCAGCCGCAAGACATGGCCGTGCCGGGCTGGAAGCTGCATCCGCTCAAAGGCGATCTGGCCGGGCATTGGGCCGTGACCGTCAATGGCAACTGGCGTCTGACCTTCCGCTTTGTGGGTACAGATGCCGAACTGGTGGATTACCAGGACTACCACTGAAGGAGGTGCCCCATGGGCCGTATGCATAACCCACCCCATCCCGGCGCAGTGCTGCAGGAATGGCTGGCCGAGGTCAGCGTCACGCAGGCAGCTGCGCAGCTCGGCGTGACCCGCGCCTACCTGTCGCGCATCCTGCACGGGCATGCCGACATTTCTGCCGACATGGCGCTGCGCCTGTCGGACTTGCTGGGCACCAGTGCAGAAATGTGGCTGGGCATGCAAAGCGCCTACGACCTGTGGCAGGCGGCGCAGCAGCCGCGCCCGGTGGTGCAGCGCATGGTGATGGCAGCGTAAGCCAGCCCCACCGGAACCGCGCTCATGAAGCACGCCACCAACGGCTTGCCACCGATTCATCATGCCGCCACGTCCACCGTGGCCACCACCTCCGCCTCAAACCCAAACACATCCACCACGCGCACGCAGACTTTGCGCGGGCCGCTGTGGGCGGGCACACTCAAAGTGGCCTGTGTGACCACGCGCAGCGCGTCGGCATCGTTGGCGGTGTTGCCCCGGTAGTCTTGCCACACCGAGCGGAACACTTTGCCGTCGTAGTCCGGGTCCACCGCCCAGTATTCGATCAGCGCCAGCGGCTCAGCATTGGCCACGGCCTGCAGCTTGGCGCGGTTGGTGTCGTCGAGGTTGATGGCCTCGGGCGAGAGCAGCACGTAGTTTTTCAGGCGCACGCTCAGGGTTTCTTCGCTGCCGTGCACGCGCCGCTGCACGGGATGGATCGTCAAATACTGCAAGCTGGAAAAGCGCACCTGCCCGCGCAGCTTGTCGATGCCGCCCTTCTTTTTCAGGCGGTCCATCAGGTCGGGTGGAATCACCAGCACTTCCAGCCGGTCGTCGTTCAGCGCGGTGATGGTTTCGCCAATGCTGGGCTCAAAGTTCCAGCCCAGCACCACCACGCGGTCCCAGCCGCCCAGCAGGTTGTCGCGCTGGGCAATGGCTTTCTTCAGGGTGGCGGTGCCGGTGAGCTTGTTGGGCGAATCGGCCAGCACCAGCGTTTTGCTGCCGCGCCGGCCATTCAGTTCGACGCCCGCAATCTGGCCCAGGTTGCGCTGCGGGTTGGCCTCGGGCGGCAGGGGCAGCGCGCCGTACAGCGACAGCACGATCTGCGACAGGTCGCCAATCCGGAAGTCGCGCCCCAGCGTGGCCTTGGCGGCTTCTACCTGGTAATCACCGATGGCCTGGTAGAGGAAAGGTTTCGCCTCCAGGTCGATCAGGCGCTTGCGCATGATCATGCAGGCGGGTTTGCCCAGGTCGGTGGTGATCCAGCGGCGGCCGAGTTTTTCGGCTGCGGCGGCGGTGGTGCCGGAGCCGCCGAAGAAGTCACAAATGATCGAACCAGGATTGGATGACGCTGCAAGAATCCGTCTGAGTAGCGCCTCTGGCTTTTGGGTGTCGTATCCGACCCGCTCTGAATCTTCTCGATTAAGCTGTTCGATGTCAGTCCAATAGTCCTCAGGGATTTTTCCTTCGTCAACGTAGTAGCGGTATACCTTCCCGCTTTTTTTATCAGTCTTCTCTTGGTATTCACGCCCGTCCGCATCGACTTTGAGGCGCATGTGGCTGTTCGGCTTGCGATCCATAACAACCATTGGATCTTTTCCGTTGAATATGGGTGAATCGCCTTTCGCATAGAGCTGGATCGTGTCGTGTTTTCTTGCAAACCTGCCGTCGCCTTTTCCGCCGATGCTGTAACACCAAACGATTTCGTTGACGAAGCTCTTTTTGCCAAAAATCTCATCCAGCACCAGCTTGACGTAATGCCCCACATGCCAATCCAGATGCACATAGATCGAGCCGGTATCCGCCAGCAGCTCGCGCATCAGGATCAGGCGCGGCGTGATCATGGCGAGGTACGACGCGGTGCCGTCGCTCCACGTATCGGAGTAAGCGAACTGTTCAATGACAGTGGGCTTTTGCTCCAGCTCCACGCCCGGTAGGGTGACCTTGGTGCGGTAGTCGGCTTTGCTGTCAAACGGCGGGTCGATGTAGATCAAATCGACCTTGCCGCGCAGGCTGGGCGTGTCTTCATCGCCCGCCAGCAGCGCGGCCATGGCCAGCAGGTTGTCGCCGTAGATCAGGCGGTTGGCCCAGGGAGCGGGGGCCTGCGCCTCGGGTGCGGTGCCCAGCGTGCCCTGCACGCTGGCCAGCAGGCTGCCTTGCTCCAGTGCGAACACGTTTTGCTGCGCGCTGCGCTGTTGCTGCGTCACCCAGTCTTGTGCGGCGCTGTCTTTCGCCGGCAACACCACCTCGCGCGTTTGCAGGCGCACGCGCTGGCGGCTTTCCAGGCTCTCCAGGATGCGTTCGGCTTGTTTGCGCCCGTTGGCGACGATTTCGGGGAGTTGTTCGAGCAGGGATTTGGGCATGGGGAGGCGCTGACATCCTCTGGCCCGCCAGACTCGTCAACTTAACTAATGGTTACGCTATTTTGGTAACTATACAGTCCTGTTCCCTCTGAGAGAAAAGCCGCGAATAGCGTAACAGGATGGAAAACGCAAAGAACATGTTTGCGAACCGGTTACGTGACGCCATGAAGGCTGCGGGCTACGAGCCCAAGCCTGCGGTGCTGGAACGGGAGTTCAATACGCGCTACTGGGGCAAGCCCATGACGCTGCACGGCGTGCGCCGTTGGTTGCGCGGCGAAACGCTGCCCACGCACGAAAAACTGCTGGTGCTGGCCGAGTGGCTGGGCGTGCCACCGCAGCAGCTCAACTTTGGCGATGAAATCCAGCGCAAGGTGGAGCAGCGTCGCTCCCGCTGGGACAGCGGCATTGGCTACCAGGACCGAGATATTTTTGAAGCGTTCCTGAAACTGCCCATTCCCCAGCGCAAACTGATCCGCGAAGTCATCCTGACTTTTGCCAAAGTGCACCAGGGCGGCGCGGCGCCACGCGATGCCTCGGCAGGCAAGACATTGTCGGAGTAATCAAAAACCATAGCTGCTTGCGCTTGCTGCATAAGCGCTAGAGCCTTATTTTGCTCAAAAACCCGGGGATTGCCGTTGTGGTTTCCACCCCGGCCCGCCATGCCGGGCACAATACCCGCCACCATGCTGACCTATCCCCACATCGACCCCGTCGCGATCCAGCTCGGCCCCGTGGCCATCCACTGGTACGGATTGACGTATCTGGCGGCCTTCGGCCTGTTCATGTTTCTGGGGCTGCGGCGCCTTCGGCACGAGCCCTTTGTCTCCATCACCGGTCCGGGTGCCTGGACGCGCAAGGATGTGGAGGACATTCTTTTTCTTGGCGTGATGGGTGTGGTGGTGGGTGGGCGCCTGGGCTACTGCCTGTTCTACAAGCCGGGTTATTACGCCACGCACCCGCTGGAGATTTTTGCCATCTGGCAGGGCGGTATGAGCTTTCATGGCGGGCTGCTGGGCGTGATTGGTTCGTTTCTGTGGTTTGCGCGCACCCGCCAGCGGCCGTGGCTGCAGGTGGCCGACTTTGTGGCGCCCTGCGTGCCTACGGGGCTGGCGGCGGGGCGCATAGGCAATTTCATCAATGGCGAGCTGTGGGGGCGCTTTGCCAGCCCTGACCTGCCCTGGGGCATGGTGTTTGCGCACAGCGGCTCGATGCAGCCACGCCACCCCTCGCAGCTTTACCAGTTCCTGCTTGAAGGGGTGTTGCTGTTCGTGCTGCTGTGGCTGTATGCGCGCAAGGAGCGGCGCCAGGGGCAGGTGGCGGCGGCCTTCCTGTTCGGCTACGGCGTCTTCCGGTTCATCGCCGAGTACTTCCGCGAGCCCGACAGCTACCTGGGTCTGCTGTCACTGGGCATGAGCATGGGGCAATGGCTGTGCCTGCCCATGATCGTTGGGGGTGTGGGGCTCTGGCTCTGGAGCGCACGCCGGGCCTGATTCACGAGGCCCTGGTGTCTTCGCGGTACAGGGCCTCGATTTCTTCGGCGTACTGGCGCTGCACCACGTTGCGCCGGATTTTCTGTGTGGGCGTGAGGCAGCCGTTGTCGATGGTGAATGCGCTCTCCAGCACCGAGAACTTGCGCACATGAGCCACACGCGCCTGGCGGGCGTTGATGGCGTCAATGCCGCGCTGCAACTCTTCGTGCACGGCCGTACTGCGGGCCCAGTCGACGGGGCCGCCGGGTAGCTGGTGTTGCCGGGCAAACGCCTGCAGCACATCGGGCTTGAGCGTGAGCAGCACGCTGAGGTAGTGGCGCGAGTCGCCGATGACCACGGCGTGCTCCACCAGCGGCAGGTTCATCAGGTCGGCCTCGATGTTGCCGGGTGAGATGTTCTTGCCGCCCGAGGTGA
>DMZZ01000378.1:9333-9472 GCA_003484805.1 Comamonadaceae bacterium
CCACGGCGATGGGCGCCGCGCCAGAAATCAGGATGCGCGCCTGGTCAAAGCCCAGCGCCGCCTGTACTTTGCTGTGCACCAGCCGATGGGCGATGGTTTTTTGCAGGTTCAGCCGCGTGCCGGGCTCGCGTCCCTGCAG
>DMZZ01000378.1:9480-10382 GCA_003484805.1 Comamonadaceae bacterium
CCGTGGGGTGCACCTCCTTCAGGTGCTCGCCCAGGCTCTCCAGCGAACGCGCAAAGTACAACTGGTAGCCCGCCAGCGCATGGTTGCAGATCGAGCCGTGCTGCTCGGCGATGTGCGCCAGCGGCAGGTAAGAAATCAGCCGGTCCTGCGGGCCGACCTGGAAAGCGGCCGACAGCGCTGCCGAGGTCCAACTCAGGTTGGCATGCGTCAGCTCCACCGCCTTGGGGTGGCCCGTGGTGCCCGAGGTGTAGATCAGCGTGCCGATGTCCTGCTCGCGGATCGCGTCCATGCGCCGCTGCACCTCGGCATCGTGCTCCAAGCCGCCCAGCGCCATGAACTGCTCCCAGGCCATGGGCGCGGCCACGCCTTCGGGCACCTGCGGCTGGGCATCGCCCGGCGCTTGGCGCATGAGCACGGTGGCGCGCAGGCGTGCCAGCGCCTGGGGCTCTGCCGCTGCCTTGGCCCATTGCGCTTCGTTTTCCACCAGCAGCACGGCGCAGCCGCTGTGCTCGACGATGTAGGCAATTTCGTTGGCGGCGCTGCTCCAGTAGATGCCGACGGCCACGGCGCCGACCATCATCGCGGCCAGGTCCATGGTGGTCCACTCGGGGCGATTGAAGCCCAGGATGCATACCGCATCGCCCGGCTGCACACCCAGCGCCACCAGGGCGCGCGCGGCCTGGCGCACCTGCTGGGCATAGTCTTGCCAGGTGGTGGGCTGCCAGGTGGTGGCGTCGCGCACGAAGTAGGCAGGGGCCTGGGCCAGGCGCTCGCTGGTGGCTATGAAACGTGCCGGAATGCTTTTGAAACGGCTGTCGCTCGCGGCCAGGGGGCCGCTGTTCGCTTGGGTGATGGGCATGTTTTGTCTCCGTTATTTGTAACTACTCAGCCCCTTGGCCCGA
>DMZZ01000377.1:0-3930 GCA_003484805.1 Comamonadaceae bacterium
CCAAGGGCGGCGTGCTGGCCGCCATTGCGCAGGAACGTCCGATCCCGGTGTATTTCATCGGTGTGGGTGAGAAGCTCGAAGACCTGGAAACCTTCAACGCGCGCGAGTTCGCGCAGGCGCTGCTGGGCTGACGCTCCCGCGCGGGGGCGCACGCCCTCATTTACGGCCAGCGGTAATTGCCGGATGATGGTACGTCGTTGACTTCCCTCATCTGCTCGCAATACCTGCGGACAGGTCTGTGCGCTCCATGTTCACTGAACTGGTCAAGGCCCTTGCCCTGCTGCTGACCCTGTGCTTCCTGCATGGGGTCCATATCCGCCTGTGGCGCCAGCAGCCCACGGCAGGACGCATCACCTCCGGCCTGCTGTTTGGCGGTATTGCCGCCATCAGCATCTTCAGCCCGGTGATCGAGATGCAGGGGGCGATCTTTGATGTGCGCTCCGTGGTGCTGAGCATGGCGGGCTTGTTTGGCGGCCCCGTCGTGGCCGCCATTGCGGCCGCAATGGCCGGCGCCGCCCGTCTGTGGGTCGGCGGCGCAGGCACCGGTGTCGGGCTTGGCACGATCGCCCTGTCTGCCCTCCTGGGGCTGGCCTACCGCCAAGCCCATGCGCGCGGCCATCTGGATATCAAACCTGTACCCCTGCTGGCATTTGGGCTGCTGCTGCATGCAGTGTTGCTGGCGGTAGCCCAGCTTTTGCCCAGCGGACTGGCACACCAGATGAATCAGACGCTGGCCCTGCCGCTGTTTCTGCTCTCGCTGCCCACCACCGCCCTGGTGGGCCTGCTGCTGCGCGATGTGCAAGACCGCATGGCCACCGAGCAGGCACTGGCCGACAGCGCCGCCCGTCTGCAGGCCATTGCGGCAGCGCTTCCCGATGTGCTGCTGGTCCTGGACGACCAGGGGCGCTATGTGGAGGTCCTGTCTTCGACCGACAAATATCTATTGGCCCCGGCAACCGAATTGCTGGGTAAAACCTTGCACGAGGTGATGCCCAGGCCACAGGCCGACCGCTTCCTGGATCTGATTCGCCAGACACTGCAGCAGGGCGACACCTGTAGCTTCGAATACGAGATGGCAACGCTTTCGGGCGTGCGGCAGTTCGAGGGCCGTGCCCGCCCGCTGGGCTCGCGGGTGCATGGCCATGCCGCCGTGGTCTTCATCGCCCGGGACATCACCCAGCGCACGCAGGCAGAGGATGCCCTGCGTGAATCCGAGCTGCGCTTTCGCTCGCTGCTGCGCGACATCCCCGCCATCTCGGTGCAGGGCTACGGGGCCGATGGCACCACCACCTACTGGAACAAGGCATCCGAAACGCTCTACGGCTACACCGAGCAGGAGGCCCTGGGCCGGAACCTGCTGGATCTGATCATTCCCACCGAAATGCGCGAGCCGGTGCGCAAGGACATCACGGCTATGTTCGCCACGGGCCAGCCCATTCCGGCGGGCGAGCTGCGCCTGCGGCGCAAAGACGGCTCGCTGGTGGATGTTTTTTCCAGCCACACACGCATCGATGTGCCAGGGCAGGCCCCCGAGATGTTCTGTATCGATATCGACATCTCCGCCCGCAAGACCGCAGAGAAGGAGGCCCGCTATCTGGCGTTCTATGACGCCCTCACCGGCCTGCCCAACCGGCGTCTGCTGGCTGACCGCCTGCAGCAGGTGATGGCCAGCAGCGCCCGCACGGGGCACCACGCGGCCGTGCTGTTTGTGGACATCGACAACTTCAAGACACTGAACGACACCCGGGGCCACGAAGTGGGCGACCGGCTGCTGGTGGAAATCGGCCAGCGCCTGCGCGCCAGCCTGCGCGAGCAGGATACCGTGGCCCGTCTGGGCGGCGACGAGTTCGTGCTGGTGCTGCAAAACCTCAGCGCGGAAGCCACCGAGGCGGCGGCGCAGGTGCGCACGATTGGTGAACTGATTCTGGCGCAGGTGCGCCTGCCCTGCCATCTTTCGGGCCAGGAGCACCATTTCACAGCCAGCATCGGGGCCACCCTGCTGCGCCAGCCCCAGCCTACGACGGACGAAGTGCTCAAACAGGCCGATCTGGCCATGTACCGCGCCAAGGATGCCGGACGCAACACCCTGCGCTTCTTCGACCCCGACATGCAGGAAGCCATCAACCAGCGTGCGCGACTGGAGACCGAGCTGCACGACGGCCTGCGCCTGGAGCAGTTCCTGCTGCTGTACCAGCCCCAGGTGGACAGCACCGGCCGCGTGACCGGGGCCGAAGCGCTGCTGCGCTGGCAGCGGCCGGACCAGGGCCTGGTGTCCCCTGCACTTTTCATCCCGCTGGCAGAAGAAACCGGCCTCATCCTGCCCCTGGGCCAGTGGGCGCTGGAAACCGCCATGTTCCAGCAGGCGCGCTGGCGCAGCGACCCCCGGCTGGCACACCTGACCCTGGCCATCAACGTCAGCGCACGCCAGTTTCACCAGAGCGACTTCGTCACGCAGGTGCTCGAACTTCTGGAGCGCACCGGCGCCGACCCCGCCCGCATCAAGCTGGAGCTCACCGAGAGCCTGTTGCTGGAGGATGTGGACGGAGTCATTGCCACCATGCGGGCCCTCAAGGCACACGGCGTGGGCTTCTCGCTGGATGACTTCGGCACCGGCTACTCCAGCCTGAGCTACCTCAAGCGCCTGCCACTGGACCAGATCAAGATCGACCAGGGTTTCGTGCGCGACGTGATGCTCGACCCCAGGGACGCCGCCATCGCCCACACCATCATCGCGCTGGCCCATATGCTGGGGCTGGCCGTGATTGCCGAAGGGGTGGAGACCACCGCCCATTACCAGTTTCTGCTGGAACACGGCTGCCGCGCCTTCCAAGGCTACTTGTTTGGCCGCCCCGAGCCGCTGGAGGCGTTCGAGCAGCGGGTACGGGAAGGTAGCGCACCCACGTCTGGCTGAGGTCGCTCAAGTTCCCCGGCACTTCGGCCGATATCCCTCCATGGATGCCTTGGAGGGTTGCCCATGAAAATTGCGTCTTCGGCCCTGCACCTGCAGGCACAGCACAGCGCCAGCCGGGTGCATGCGCAATCGAGCCGGCTGGAGATGTGGGTGGGCCAGCGTCCCGCGTCCGGCGGGGCACTGACATCGCAGGCACCCCTTGCACGCCCCGCATCCCTGCACATCTCCGGCGCGGCCCGGCATGCCGCCGCTTTCGCGCCAGCGTCCGTGCAGGCGCACGGGGCACCAGCGCGTGCAGACGACGACGCGCACCTGACACCCCACCTGGCCATGGTCCGCGATCTGATCGAACGCTTGACTGGCGTGGCGGCCCAGGTCGTGGTCAGGCCGGAGACGTCGGCAGAGCCGGTCAGCCTGCCCAANNCAATCCACCGCGCCGGAGCCCCCCCCGCAGCGCGGGCTTTGGCCTGGTCTATGAAGCCCATGAGGTGCTGGAGGAGTCCGAGCACACGCAGTTCAGCGCCGAAGGGGTGGTTCGCACCCGCGACGGGCAGGAAATCCGCTTTTCCCTGCAACTGGAGATGCAGCGCTATCACCGCGAGGAATCGTGGAGCCGCCTGCGCCTGGGCGACGCCGCCGTGCCGGTGGATCCGCTGGTCATCAATTTCGACGGCACGGCGGCCCAGCTACAGGAACTGCGTTTTGATTTCGACCTGAACGGCGACGGCCAGGACGAGGCCGTGCCCATGCTGGCAGGCGCACGCGGCTACCTCGCGCTGGACCGCAACCACAACGAGCGCATCGACAACGGCCTGGAATTGTTTGGCCCCGCCACCGGCAACGGCTTTGCCGAACTGGCCGCGCACGACGGCGATGGCAACGGCTGGATCGACGAAAGCGATGCTGCCTTCCACCAGTTGCGCGTCTGGACCCCCGCCGCCGACGGCATGGGCACGCTGCGCAGCTTGCAGGAGGCGGGTGTAGGCGCCGTGTATCTGGGGCCGGTCGATACCCCGTTC
>DMZZ01000377.1:3938-6302 GCA_003484805.1 Comamonadaceae bacterium
TCAGGCGCCCCGCGTCTCCTGCCGCACCCAGTCGGCGTAGTCCTGGCTTGCCTGCAGCGCCTGCACCACCAGCTGGGGCAGCTGGTAGGGGTGCTGCGCGCGCAGCAAGGCCAGCAGCGCCGGGACCACGGCGGGCAGCGTCTTGCACACGAGCCGCAGTTCGCTCTCTTCGTGCAACGCCCCCTGCCAGCGGTAATGCGAGGTGATGGGCTCTACCTGCACACAGGCGGCCAGCCGCTGCTCCAGCACTGCCTGCACCAGACGGCGGGCGTCGTCTGGCGTACCGACCGTGGTGATCACGGCGCTCAGTTCCATGGGGGCGTCGGATGGGGTCATGGTGTCCTTTCAGAGGCGCTCAGTCTGCCATGCGACGCACGGAAGCACGGATGACTGACTATCTATTTGATAGCTACCAGCGCTCATCAATAAAAGCCATAGTTCCTTTTTTGCTCATTTTTCCTGATTCAATGGAATCGTCAACCCGACGGGAACTCCGGGATTAGCAGTCTCTCCAAGAGAGTGCTAACATGGTGACATAAGAGGAAAGGACTTCTGGAATGACACTTCAATCTGGATCCGCGACGACGGCCTTGGCCCCTGCCAACCCGTGGGCGCTGGTGCCCCCGCTGGGCAACCTGGACGCCTATATTTCGGCCGTCAACCGCCTGCCTCTGCTCACCCCTGAAGAAGAGCAGGCTGCGGCGCGTGCCTTGCGCAACGACAACGATCTGGACGCCGCAGGGCGTCTGGTGATGTCGCACCTGCGCCTCGTCGTCTCGATCTCTCGCCAGTATCTGGGCTACGGCCTGCCCCATGGCGACCTGATCCAGGAAGGCAACGTGGGCCTGATGAAGGCTGTCAAGCGCTTCGACCCCGACCAGGGCGTGCGCCTGGTGAGCTACGCCATGCACTGGATCAAAGCCGAGATCCACGAATACATCCTGAAGAACTGGCGCATGGTCAAGGTGGCCACCACCAAGGCCCAGCGCAAGCTGTTTTTCAACCTGCGCTCGATGAAGCAGGGCTTCAAGACCGATGCCGAGTCCAACGACACCCACCGCAACACCCTGACCGACCAGGAGATTGACCGGGTGGCCGAGCAACTCAACGTCAAGCGCGAAGAAGTCATGGAGATGGAAACGCGCATGTCGGGTGGCGATGTGCTGCTGGACCCGGCTCCGTCCGATGACGGCGAACAGGCCTTCGGCCCCATCGCCTACCTGTCCGATGCCGCGCACGAACCCACGGCCATGATCGAATCGCGCCAGCGCGATGTGCTGGCCAGCGACGGCATCGCCACGGCCCTGTCCAGCCTGGACGAGCGCAGTCGCCGCATCGTGGAAGAGCGCTGGCTCAAGGTGAACGACGATGGCTCGGGGGGAATGACGCTGCACGAGCTGGCGGCCGTGTACGGCGTGAGCGCCGAGCGCATCCGCCAGATCGAGGTGGCGGCCATGAAAAAGATGAAGAAGTCGCTGGCCGAATACGCCTGAGGCTTTCGGCGCCGCGCCCACCGCACGGCGCTGGCGATAATGAGCAGCGCGCAGCCTGGGGGTTGCGCGCTTTTCTTTTGCGGTGCCGCCTTTCCTGCGGCGACACCGCCCGCCCCAAGGAGACTCCATGCCCACACGCCCGCTTCGCCGCGCCACGCTCGTTCTCGCCCTCGCCGCCCTCTGCGGCAACACCTTCGCCCAGGCGCCCACTGCAGGCTGGCCCAGCAAACCCCTGAAGATCATCGTCGGCTTTCCGGGAGGCTCCTCTCCCGACCTGGTCGCTCGCACCCTGGCCGAGCCGCTGGCCAAGGCCCTGGGCCAGCCGGTGGTGGTGGAGAACAAGGTGGGCGCCGGGGGCAACATTGCTGCCCAGGCGGTGGCCAGCGCCACGGACGGCCACACCATCGGCGTGATGATCAACGGCAACATGACGATTGCGCGCATCCTCAATCCCAAGGTGGCCTACGACCCTCTGAAAGACCTGGCTCCCATCAGCCTCATCGGCACGGCGCCACTGGCGCTCACGGCCCCGGCCCAGGCACCGGGTGCCACAGCGCAGGAGTTTCTGGCGGCGGCCCGCGCCAGCGGCGACCGCTGGAGCTATGGCACGCCCGGCGTGGGCACGGTGGCCCACATCGGCATGGAACTGCTCAAGACCAAGGCCAACCTGCAGCCGGTGCATGTGCCCTACCCGGGCAACCCGCAGGTCATCAACGCACTGATGTCGGGGCANNTCCAGCAGCCGCAGCACGCTGGTGCCCGAGTTCCCGAGCCTGGCAGAAGGGGGCGTGAAGGACTTTCACCTGGAAATCTGGAACGCCGCCGCCGCGCCGCGCTCCATGCCCGCACCGGTGGTGGCGCGCCTCTCCGG
>DMZZ01000034.1:0-3045 GCA_003484805.1 Comamonadaceae bacterium
ATCGTGGGCAGCCTCGAGCGCTTCATCGGCATCCTGATCGAGCAGCACGCCGGGGCACTGCCCGCCTGGCTGGCGCCGGTGCAGGTGGCAGTGCTCAACATCACTGACGCACAGGCCGACTACTGTCGCGAAATTGCCGAAAAACTCGAAAAAGCACTGCCCCAGCACCCCTTGCGGGTGGCGCTGGATCTGCGTAACGAGAAGATTACGTATAAAATACGGGAGCATTCCATGCAAAAGCTGCCCTTCATCCTCGTCGCTGGCGACAAGGAGCGGGCATCCGGTGCTGTCGCAGTGCGCGCCCGTGGCAACAAAGACCTCGGCGTGATGCCTGTGGATGAGTTCATTGAACTTGTCGTCAAGGCCATTGCATCCAAAGCCTGATTTTTGATGAAAATACGTTCCTGCGTAAGCGGGACGTGCCTAAGCAGCTACGCTTTTTGTAGCGTTTTGATTTAAGGGTGAGAGCCATAGCTACTGAATTTCGTGATCGTCGCCACCGTGAAGAGCGCAAGCACCGCCTGAACCGTGAAATCATGGCACCGGAAGTCCGTCTTTCCGGTCCGGACAACGAGCCCTTGGGTGTGGTCAGCCTCATGGAGGCGCTGCGCATGGCGGGTGAGCTGGATGTGGATCTGGTGGAAATCGCCGCCACGGCCAATCCGCCCGTGTGCCGCCTGATGGACTACGGCAAGTTCAAATACATTGAACAGAAACGTGCCGCAGAAGCCAAGGCCAAGCAGACGGTCATCGAGATCAAGGAAGTCAAGTTCCGTCCCGGGACCGACGATGGCGACTACAACATCAAGTTGCGCAACATCCGTCGTTTTCTGGCGGAGGGCGACAAGTGCAAGATCACGCTGCGCTTCCGTGGCCGCGAGATCACGCACCAGGAGCTGGGTCTGGCATTGCTCAACCGCATTCGCGATGACTTGGCCGACACCATTCTGGTCGAGCAGTTCCCGCGGCTGGAAGGGCGCCAGATGATCATGATGATCGCCCCGGCGCGCAAGAAGGTGGCTGCGGCCAAGCCGACAGCAGACGCTGCGGCGGGCGCAGATTCGGCGGACTGACATAGACAAGGATTGACGGGCGGCGCCTGCCAAGGCGCTGTCTGGCATGGGAAGGGTGCTTGCACCCTTTCTCGGCGGGCGTAAGGCCTGCCGGTAAAAGTGGCTCGGGGCCAACAAGTTTGCAAGCCGGTTTGCAAACGCCTCACGAGCACAAAAAAGAGGAGCATTCACATGCCCAAAATGAAGACCAAGAGCAGCGCTAAAAAGCGCTTCCGCGTTCGTCCAGGTGGTACCGTCAAGCGCGGTCAGGCCTTCAAGCGTCACATCTTGACCAAGAAGACCACCAAGAACAAGCGCCACCTGCGTGGTGCAGTGGCTGTGCATGAGACCAATATGGGCTCTATTGCACAAATGCTGCCCGGTGCCGGCCTTTAATAACGACGAACAAGGAGTATTCACATGCCTCGCGTCAAACGTGGTGTAACGGCTCATGCCCGTCACAAGAAGGTTCTGGCCCTTGCAAAGGGCTTTCGCGGTCGCCGCGGTAACGTCTTCCGTATCGCCAAACAGGCGGTAATGAAGGCGGGGCAATATGCCTACCGTGACCGCCGTGCCAAGAAGCGCGTGTTCCGCCGCCTCTGGATTGCCCGTATCAACGCTGGTGCGCGTGAACTGGGTCTGACCTACAGTCAGTTCGCCAACGGCCTGAAGAAGGCATCCATCGAGATCGACCGCAAGATGCTGGCCGACCTCGCGGTGCACGACAAGGCTGCCTTCGGCAGCATCGTGGAACAGGTCAAGGCCAAGCTGGCTGCCTGAGTTCACGGCGAGCAACTATCTTTTTGATAGCTGCAAGCGCTTAAACAACAAGGGCTAGGGCTTGAAAAGGCACTAGCCCTTGTTTCTTTTGAAGAATGCATATGAACGAGTTGGACTCTCTGGTCGAAAGCGCACAGCAGTTGTTCGCGCAAAGCGCCACGTCGGCCGATCTGGAAAACGCCAAGGCCCAGTTCCTGGGCAAGTCCGGTCGCGTGACCGAACTCATGAAGGGCATGGCGCAGCTTTCCGTGGACGAGAAAAAATCGCGCGGCGCAGCCATCAACGTGGCCAAGCAGGCCATCGAGGCCGCGCTCACGGCGCGCCGCCAGGCGTTGGCTGATGCTGAACTGCAGGCGCAGCTACAGGCCGAGGCGCTGGATGTGACTTTGCCCGGGCGCCAACGCGGGCAGGGTGGTCTGCACCCCGTCTCGCTCACGCTGGAGCGCATTGAGGGCATTTTCGGCTCCATGGGCTTTGACGTGGCCGAGGGCCCCGAGATCGAGACCGACTGGTTCAACTTCACTGCACTGAACACGCCCGAGGACCACCCCGCGCGTTCCATGCACGACACCTTCTACGTCGAGGGCGGCACCCCCGAGGCGCCCAACCTGCTGCGTACGCACACCAGCCCGATGCAGATTCGCCACGCCGTGCAACATGTCAAGCGCCACCGCGCGCTGCTCGACGCCGGCCAGCCCATGCCCGAGATCCGCGTCATCGCACCGGGCCGCACCTACCGCGTGGACAGCGACGCCACGCACTCGCCCATGTTCCACCAGTGCGAAGGCCTGTGGATCGGCGAGAACGTCAGCTTCAAGGATTTGAAGGTCATCTTCACGGCGTTTTGCCGCACCTTCTTCGAGAGCGACGACCTGGTGCTGCGCTTTCGTCCCAGCTTCTTCCCGTTCACCGAGCCCAGCGCCGAGATCGACATCCAGTTCCAGGACGGGCCGCTGGCCGGCCGCTGGCTCGAAGTCGCCGGTTCCGGCCAGGTGCACCCCAATGTGGTGCGCAACATGGGCCTGGACCCCGAGCGTTACATCGGCTTTGCCTTCGGCATGGGCCCCGACCGCCTCACCATGCTGCGCTACGGCGTGAATGACCTGCGCCTGTTCTTCGACGGCGACATCCGTTTCCTGTCGCAGTTCCAGTAATGCAAAAAGGTGAGCTGCCAGCGCTCGTCTGTATTGGTTTTCAAACTGTTTTCAATCTG
>DMZZ01000320.1:0-2356 GCA_003484805.1 Comamonadaceae bacterium
CGAACCGAGCGCAATGGTGCGCACGATGCCGTCGCCAAGCTGCTGCTGCACTTCGAGCGTCAGGGCTGAACCATCGCGCTTCAGGGCGTCGTAAATCTTGGGCATCTGGTCGCGCGGGAACTCCACGTCCACCACGGCGCCGATACATTGAACAATCTTGCCTTGCACTTGAGCCATTTTTCGCTCCAATAATGTTGTCTGTTGAGCTGCTTACACAGCGGCTGCGCCAGCGACGATTTCCGAAAGTTCTTTCGTGATCGCTGCCTGGCGCGTCTTGTTGTAGACCAGCTTCAACTCGCCAATAACGCTGCCTGCGTTGTCGGTGGCAGCCTTCATGGCCACCATGCGCGCCGATTGTTCGGACGCCATGTTTTCAGCAACCGCCTGGTAGATCAGGGACTCGACATAGCGGACCAGCAGATCGTCGATCACGCTTTGCGCATCGGGTTCATAGATGTAATCCCATCCATGCTCCGTCTTCTCGGCCTGCATCTGCGCAGAGGACAGGGGGAGCAACTGCTCCACCACCGACTCCTGCTTCATGGTGTTGATGAACTTGGTGTAGCTCAGATACACCGCGTTGATCTTGCCTTCNNCCTGTCACATGCGAAACCACCTTGGCGCCCACACGATTCAGGAAACCCAGACCCTTGTTGCCAATGGCAACCGCCTCGGTGGACACGCCAGCGCCTTGCAACTCACGCAGCTTGGACGTCACGACGCGCAACACGTTGGTGTTCATGCCACCGCACAGGCCCTTGTCCGTTGTCACCACGATCACACCGGCGACCTTGGCATCGTTCACCTTCATGAACGGATGCACGTACTCCGGATTGGCGTGGCCCAGGTTGGCTGCAATGTTGCGGATCTTTTCGCTGTAGGGGCGGGCTGCACGCATCCGGTCCTGCGCCTTGCGCATTTTGGATGCGGCCACCATTTCCATGGCTTTGGTGATCTTCTTGGTGTTTTCCACCGATTTGATCTTGCCGCGTATTTCCTTGCCTGCTGCCATGATGGCTCCTCGTCCGGTTTAAGCGAACGACTTCTTGAACGCGGCGATGGCTGCGGTCAATTCGGCTTCTGCGTCCTTGTCCATGGCCTTGGCCTGTTCCAGCTTGGCCAGCAATGCTGCGTGGCTGGTCTTCAGGAACTGGTGCAGACCGTGTTCGAAGTCGAGAACCTTCTTGACATCGATGTCGTCCATGAAACCCTTGTTCACGGCAAACAGCGTGGACGCCATCAGCGAGATCGGCAGCGGGCTGTACTGGGCCTGCTTGAGCAGTTCGGTCACGCGGGCACCGCGGTCGAGCTGCTTGCGGGTGGCTTCGTCCAGATCGGAAGCGAACTGCGCGAACGCAGCCAGTTCACGGTACTGTGCCAGATCGGTACGGATACCGCCGGACAGATTCTTGATCAGCTTGGTCTGTGCAGCACCACCCACGCGCGACACCGAGATACCGGCGTTGATGGCGGGACGGATGCCGGCGTTGAACAGGCTGGTTTCCAGGAAGATCTGGCCGTCGGTGATCGAGATCACGTTGGTCGGAACGAAGGCGGATACGTCACCAGCCTGTGTTTCGATGATCGGCAGTGCCGTCAGCGAACCCGTCTTGCCCTTGACTTCACCCTTGGTGAAGGCTTCGACGTAGTCGGCATTCACGCGGGCTGCGCGCTCGAGCAGGCGGCTGTGGAGATAGAACACGTCGCCGGGGTAGGCTTCACGGCCTGGAGGACGGCGCAGCAGCAGCGAAACCTGACGGTAGGCCACGGCCTGCTTGGACAGATCGTCATAGACGATCATGGCGTCTTCGCCACGGTCGCGGAAGTATTCGCCCATCGTGCAGCCCGAGTAGGCCGACACGTACTGCATGGCCGCCGATTCGGACGCCGAAGCGGCCACGACGATGGTGTAGTCCATGGCACCGGCTTGCTCCAGCGCGCGCACGACGTTCTTGATCGACGAGGCCTTCTGACCGATGGCAACGTAGATACAGGTCACGCCCTGGCCCTTCTGGGCGATGATGGCGTCGATGGCCACAGCCGTCTTGCCGGTCTGGCGATCACCAATGATCAGCTCGCGCTGGCCACGGCCGACAGGCACCATGGAGTCAATCGACTTCAGGCCGGTCTGCAGGGGCTGGTCCACCGACTTACGGGCGATCACGCCCGGAGCGACCTTTTCGATCACATCGGTGAGCTTGGCATTGATGGGGCCTTTGCCGTCGATCGGCTGACCCAGAGCATTCACCACACGGCCGATCAGTTCGGGGCCGACGGGCACTTCCAGAATGCGGCCCGTGCACTTGACGGTGTCGCCTTCGGAGATGTGCTCGTACTCGCCCAGAATCACGGAGCC
>DMZZ01000320.1:2451-8013 GCA_003484805.1 Comamonadaceae bacterium
GCTCTTGATCAGTTCAGAAATTTCTGCGGGATTGAGTTGCATGACTCTTTCCTTCTTTCTTTGTTTAGCCGAGACCTCAAGCGCGATTACGCAATGAGGGCCGCTTTCATTTGTTCCAGACGGGCCTTGACCGAGGTGTCGAGCACCTCATCGCCCACCACCACGCGAATACCCCCGATCAGCGACTCATCGTGCTGCACGGAGAGATTGAGCTTGCGGCCGAAGCGCTTTTCGAGCGCGGCAGACACTTCCGACAAAGCTGCGGCGTCCATGGGGAACGCACTGTGCACGATGGCGTCCGAGGATCCATTGCGACGATTGACCAGCGCGCGGAATTGCGCAGCCACTTCGGGCAGCGCATTCAGGCGTCCATTGTCAATGACCGTACGCAGGAAGTTCCTGGCGACATCCGGCAAAGCAGCGCGCACCACACCGGTAATGACATCGAACACCTGCTCCGATGTCACCTTGGGGCTGTCCGCCAACTGACGGACCTGCGGGTTGGCGGCAATCACCGCCAATTCGTCCACCCAGGCAGCGGTGCTGCCCAGATCGACACCCGCATTCGCAGCACAGGCCTTGAACAGGGCTTCAGCGTAAGGACGGGCGATGGTGGCGAGTTCAGCCATGTGTGTCCCCTTACAGCTCGGTCTTCAGGCGATTGAGCAGGTCGGCGTGGACACCGGCATTGACTTCCTTGCGGAGAATCTGCTCGGCACCCTTGACGGCCAGCGCTGCCACCTGCTCACGCAGGGCTTCGCGGGCTTGCACCGCCTGCTGCTCGGCTTCGGCACGGGCGGAGGCAACAATCTTGTTGCCTTCTTCAGTGGCCTTGGCCTTGGCTTCTTCGATGATGGCCTGTGCACGGCGGTCGGCATCAGCCAGTCGGGAAGCCGTCTCGTTGCGCGCTTGTGACAATTCCTTCTCGACGCGCTGGTTGGCAGCGGTCAGTTCGGATTTGGCACGGTCGGCGGCAGCGAGGCCATCGGCGATTTTCTGGGCTCGCTCATCCAGAGCCTTCGCGATCGGGGGCCACACGAATTTCATCGTGAACCACACCAGGATCAGGAAGACGATGGCCTGAACGAACAGGGTCGCGTTGATACTCACGGCAACACCTTTCTAAAGTGGCGTCGGACGGGAATTACTTGGGCAGGTTGGCCAGCAAGGTCGAAGCGAAGGGGTTGGCGAATGCGAACAGCAGAGCGATAGCAACACCGATCAGGAAAGCAGCGTCGATCAGACCGGCCAAGATGAACATCTTGGTTTGCAGTTCGTTGATCAGCTCAGGTTGACGGGCAGACGATTCGAGGAACTTGCCGCCCATCAGCGCGATACCGATAGAAGCGCCGACAGCGCCAAGACCCACAATCAGACCGCAAGCCAGAGCGACGAGACCGAGAATGTTTTCCATGATGACTCCTGAGTTAAGAAAGAAAGGTTAAGGAAAGAAAAAACGAAAGGGAAACTTAGTGCGCGTTGTGCGCCTGACCGAGGTAGATCAACGCCAGCATCATGAAAATGAATGCTTGCAGTGTGATCACCAGAATGTGGAACAGCGTCCAGATGGTGCCAGCAATGATGTGGCCCACAGGCAGCAGTACCCCAGACAACGACAGCGCAGCAGCCCCACCCATGAGGGCGATCAGCATGAAGACCAGCTCGCCAGCGTACATGTTGCCGAACAACCGCATGCCATGGGACACGGTGTTGGCCACATATTCAATGATCTGCATCAGCACGTTCACCAAGCCCAGGATGAGCGCAAAAATCGGGTTCTTGCTGGTGCCGAAAGGCGCGGAAATCAGTTCGTGCGCCCAACCACCTGCGCCCTTGATCTTGACGCTGTACCAGAAACGCAGCATCAGCACGGCAAAGGCCAGGCCCAGCGTGGTGGACAGGTCGGCCGTCGGCACGACACGCAGATAGGCGTGGCTGTCACCCGTGGCGCCTTGCCACAGCACAGGCAGCAGATCCACCGGAATCATGTCCATGAAGTTCATCAGGAAAATCCAGACAAACACCGTCAAACCCAGCGGCGCAATGAACTTGCGGCTTTCTGCATTGTGGATGTTGGCCTTGGCCTGGTTATCCACCATCTCCACCAGAATTTCCACGGCCGCCTGGAAGCGCCCGGGCACCCCGGAAGTCGCCGTGCGAGCAGCCCTCCAGAGAATGAACAGTGTCAGAAAACCCAGAACCAGACCCACCACGATGGAGTCGTAATTGATCACCGAAAAATCGACGATCTTGGTCTGGTTGACGTTTTGAAGATGCTGCAAGTGGTGAACGATGTATTCACTTGCAGTCGGTGCGTGCGCATCTGCGGCCATCGGACTACTCTTCTCTCAATCAATCGGTTTTTCGGACACCGGGCCGCACCATGAGTGCGATCCAGTACGTTTTCATCGTTACCACCATGCCCACCAGCAACGCCAGCCAGCTCAATTGCGGCACCAGCTTGGGCGCCGCAGCCAGCATGGCGACGGTCAGCACGATCTTGACCAACTCCCAGCCAAAGAACCCCACCATGGCCGCACCCGCCGATGCTGCCCGGCTCTGGCGCACCATGCCACGCGCAAAAAGCGCCGCAGGCAGCACCACCGCCAAAGCACCGTATCCCGCAGACCAGGCCACCGGCATCTGACCGGAAAACAGCCAGGCCGCCAAGGCAACCAGCACACCAGCCACCGCCTGCATCCCCACCAGCCGCCACACCGACACTGCCGGATGGCGACTGCGCCACTCCTGCGCCTCTTGGGCCGTCAGGGGCTTGAAGTCAGGGCCTTCAGCCTCAGCTTCCGTTTCGGGAGCGATTTTTTGCATTGTTCGTGCTCCGCGCTACAGGCTGAAACTTTCACAAAGCCCTTGATTATAAGTAAAAACCCGTGGAGCGCAGCAAAGCTTTCCAACTCCGTGCGGCAATGCACACTTTCAGGCCGCTGCCTTGTTGCGCACCACCAACGCCCACGCCCATGCCACTGCTGCACCATATCGGGGCGAAAATGCCTTGCAAGGCATAATGGAAAAGCGCCAGCAGCTATTAATTCAAGAGCAACCTCATGACCTTCATCCCGGCTGATTCCGGTCCACTGCCCAATGAGGCCGTCGCCCGGAAAGACTCCCTGATCGAATACCCCTCGCGCTTCCCCATCAAGGTCATGGGCCTGCGCGTGGAGGGCTTTGTCCCTGCGATGGCCGAGATTGCGCGCCGCTTCGATCCCGGCTTCGATGCGTCCAGCATCGAGCAACGCGAGAGCAGCGGTGGCAAATACCTGGGCCTGACTCTCACCATCACTGCCACCAGCCGCGAGCAACTGGACGATCTGTACCGCACGCTGACGTCGCACCCCATGGTCAAGGTCGTGCTCTGAATGCCTGTCCTGCCCCCGATGGAGATACGCACGCTGGGCCGCGTCCCCTACTTGCCCACCTATCAGGCGATGCGGGATTTCACGGCGCAGCGCACACCGGACATGCCCGATCAGCTATGGATTTGTGAGCACTCGCCAGTCTACACCCTGGGTCTGGCAGGCCAGACCAGCCACCTGCTGGCGCCGGGCGACATCCCCGTGGTGCCCACCAACCGGGGCGGCCAAGTCACCTACCATGGCCCGGGCCAGGTGGTGGCCTATCCGCTGATCGACCTGCAGCGCGCGGGTTACTACGTCAAGGAATATGTCTACCGTATCGAGGAGGCCGTGATCCGCACACTGGCGCATTTCGGCATCACAGGCCACCGCGTGGCCTCGGCGCCGGGTATCTATGTGCGGCTGGACGACCCGCACAGCCACGAGCGGTTGCCGCAGCGGCCGCAAAAAGGTGCCAGCGCCCCAGGCCATGCACCCGATTTCACCGGGCTGGGCAAGATCGCGGCGCTGGGCCTGAAGGTCAGCCGCCACTGCACCTACCACGGCGTGGCGCTCAACGTCGCGATGGACCTGGAACCCTTCGCGCGCATCAACCCTTGTGGTTATGCAGGCTTGCAAACGGTGGACCTTTCTACAATCGGGGTCCACACCACTTGGGAAGAGGCCGCGGACCTGCTGGGCAAACAGCTTGGCATCCGGCTCGCGCCCTGAACCGCCACCAGCCATGAGCACCTCCGACGTCGTGCGCGAAGCGCAATCCACCGCAGACTACAACCCACTGGCCAAGCAGAAGGCCGCCGCCAAGCTCTCGCGTATTCCGATCAAGGTCGAGCAGGCCGAGGTGCTGAAGAAGCCCGAGTGGATCCGCGTCAAGGCCGGCTCGCCGACCACGCGCTTCTACGAGATCAAGCAGATCCTGCGCGAGAGCAAGCTCAACACGGTGTGCGAGGAAGCCTCCTGCCCGAACATCGGCGAATGCTTCGGCCACGGCACGGCCACCTTCATGATCATGGGCGACAAGTGCACGCGCCGCTGCCCGTTCTGCGACGTGGGCCACGGCCGCCCCGACGCGCTGGACCAGGAAGAGCCGCTGAACCTGGCACGCACCATCGCCAAGCTGCGCCTGAAGTACGCCGTCATCACCAGCGTGGACCGCGATGACCTGCGCGACGGCGGGGCCGGCCATTTCGTCGAATGCATCCGTCAGATCCGTGCGCTCTCGCCGAGCACGCAGATCGAGATCCTCACGCCCGACTTCCGGGGGCGCGACGACCGTGCACTCAGCATCCTCCAGGAAGCACCGCCCGACGTGATGAACCACAACCTCGAAACCGCGCCGCGCCTCTACAAGGAGGCCCGCCCCGGTTCCGACTACCAGTTCAGCCTGAACCTGCTGAAGAAGTTCAAGGCCTTGCACCCCGGCATTCCCACCAAGAGCGGCATCATGGTCGGCCTGGGCGAAACGGACGAGGAAGTCCTGCAGGTCATGCGCGACATGCGCGCGCACGACATCTCCATGCTGACCATCGGCCAGTACCTCGCGCCCAGCAACAGCCACCTGCCGGTGCGCCGCTACGTGCACCCCGACACCTTCAAGATGTTCGAAGCCGAGGCCTACAAGATGGGCTTCTCGCACGCTGCCGTGGGCGCCATGGTGCGTTCGAGCTACCACGCCGACCAGCAGGCGAAATCAGCCGGCGTGTAAACGCAGGCTTGCGGGGCTGCGCATGGAACTGGCCGACGCCCTCTCGTTGCGGCAGTACGGCGCCTCGCCGGGCAGCCACAGCCATGGCCACTTCCAGATCCTGCTGGGCCTGGTCGGCGTGCTCGACCTCGAAGTGGAAGGGCGCGGCCTGCGCGTGGCCAGCGGCGGCGGCTGCGTGATCGAGCCCGGCGCGCGCCACGACTTCGAATCCGCCCACGGCAGCCTGTGCCTGGTGCTTGATAGCGCCCACCCCGGCTGGGCGCGCTGCATGGTGCACCCAGCGCCCGCTGCCCACGCCCTGCCCCTGGCGCGCTACCTGGCCAGCGCCCTGCAGCAAGGCCAGCCCCTGGCACTGCAGCACGGCCCAGCCCTGCTGCGCGAGGCCTGGCTGTCCCATGAATATCCACCCTCCCCGACCAGCCCGCGCCGCCGCGCCATCGACTGGCCGGCGCTGCGCCAGTGGGCCGCGGGCCAGTGGCAGCACCC
>DMZZ01000319.1:0-15126 GCA_003484805.1 Comamonadaceae bacterium
GCGTTGGCAGCTCTGCGGCGGGCAAGCCACTCGATGATTTCACCCATGATGCCGCGGCGGAAGGCCAGCACGCAGATCACGAAAATCAGCCCGGTCACCATGGTGACCGACTCACCGAGGGTGTTGAACCACTCCACGCCCGTGATCGAGGCGAGGAAGCTGCCGATTTCACCGAGCTTGTTCTCCAGCAACACCACCACAGCCGATCCCACGATGGGGCCCGACAGGGTGCCCAGCCCCCCCACCAGCGTCATCAGCACCACATGGCCCGATGCCGTCCAGTGCGCGTCGCTGAGCGTGGCAAAACCCAGCACCAGCGTCTTGAGTGAGCCCGCCAGGCCCGCCAGGGCGGCCGACAGCACGAAGGCCAGCAGCTTGAAGCGGTTGGTGTCATAGCCCAGCGAGATGGCGCGCGGCTCGTTCTCCTTGATGCCCTTGAGCACCTGACCGAACGGCGAATGGATGGTGCGCACGATGAGCATGAAGGCCGCCACCACCACAGCCAGAACCACGTAGTACATCACCAGGTCGTTCTGCAGATCGATCAGCCCGAACAGCTTGCCACGCGGTACGCCTTGCAGGCCATCCTCGCCGCCCGTGAACGGGGCCTGCAGAAAGACGAAGAACAGCATCTGCGCCAAGGCCAGGGTGATCATGGTCGAATAGATGCCCTGGCGACGGATGGCAAAAAACCCTACGATCAGGCCCAGCAGCCCGCCACCCAGGGTGCCCAGCAACAGGCCGATTTCAGGCGTGACGGCCCACACCTTCAGGGCGTGCCCCGTCATGTAGGCCGAGCCCCCCAGAAACGCCGCATGCCCGAACGACAGCATGCCCGTGTAACCCAGAAGCAGATTGAACGCCGAAGCAAACAGTGCAAAGCACATCAGCTTCATGACAAAGATGGGATAGGCGCCCAGAAACGGTGCGGCAATCATCGCCAGCAGCAGCAGACCGTAACCCATGTTGGCGGTGTTCTTGAAGTTCATTGTCGTGACTCCTTATTTTTCTTTGCCGAACAGGCCAGCGGGGCGAATGAGGAGAACGATGACCATGATGACGAACACCACGGTGGAAGAAGCCTCCGGATAGAACACTTTGGTAAATCCTTCAATGACGCCCAACCCCAGACCGGTCAGGATCGAGCCCATGATGGAACCCATGCCGCCAATCACCACCACCGCAAACACCACAATGATGAGGTTCTGGCCCATGAGCGGAGTGACCTGGTAGACCGGCGCCGCCAGCACCCCGGCGAACGCGGCCAGCGCCGCACCAAAAGCGTAGGTCAGCGTCACCATCACCGGCACGTTGATACCGAAGGCTTCGACCAGACGCGGGTTCTCCGTGCCGGCGCGAAGGTAGGCACCCAGCTTGGTCTTCTCGATGACGTACCAGGTTGCGAGACACACCACGAGCGAGGCCACCACGACAAAAGCGCGGTAGTTCGGCATGATCATGAAACCGAGGTTGGTGGCGCCTTCCAGCAATTCAGGGGTGTCGTAGCCCAGGCCGGACACACCATAAATCGATCGGAATACCCCCTCGATCAGCAGCGTGAGCCCCAGGGTGAGCAGCAGCCCGTAGAGATGGTCAAGCTTGTAGATCCAGCGCAGCAGCAGGCGCTCGACAACGACCCCGAACACCCCGACCACCAGCGGCGCCAGTATCAACATCAACCAGTAGTTGATGCCTAGATAGTTCATGGCCATCCAGGTCATCAGGGCCCCCATCATGAACAGCGCTCCGTGCGCGAAGTTGATGACGTTGAGCAAGCCAAAGATAACGGCCAGCCCGAGGCTGAGAATTGCATAAAAGGAACCGTTGACCAGCCCCAAAAGGAGCTGGCTCAGCAAGCCCGGCAATGAGACACCAAAGATTTCCATGGGAAGCAGCAGATGGAGAGGGTTTAAGTCAGACGACAGCCATGCGCCAGGCCATTCCGCAGGAATAGCCTGGCGTGGGGATACGTCTCAGGGGTTTACTTCCAGAGCGCGCACTTGCTCTCGGCTTTGGTGGTGAACACGGAGTCACCGGGGAGCTTCTTGATGAGCTTGTAATAGTCCCATGGCTTGGTGGATTCCGACGGCTTCTTCACTTCCATCAGGTACATGTCGTGCACATAGCGACCGTCAGCGCGCAATTGGCCCGAGCCGAAGAAGTCGTTCATCTTCATGCCGCGCCAGGTGGCCATGACCTTGTCGGCGTCCACCGTCTTGGCAGCTTCCACAGCCTTGAGGTAGTTCATGGTGGCCGAGTAGTCAGCGGCCTGGATTTCGGTGGGCATGCGCTTGGTTTTCTCGAAGAAACGACTTGCAAACTTGCGCGTTTCATCGTTCAGGTCCCAGTACCAGCTGGTGGTGAACTGCAAGCCTTCGGTGTTGCGCAGGCCCAGGCTGTGCACGTCGCTGATAAAAATCAGGAGACCGGCGAGCTTCATGCTCTTGCCGATACCAAACTCTTTTGCAGCCTTGATCGCGTTGATGGTGTCGCCCCCTGCATTGGCGAGACCCAAGATCTGGGCTTTGGAGCTCTGCGCCTGCAGCAGGAAGGACGAGAAATCGGACGCGTTGAGCGGATGGCGAACGGCTCCCACCACATTGCCTCCCTTGGCCTTGACCACGGCACTGGTGTCGGCTTCGAGGGCATGGCCAAATGCATAATCAGCTGTCAGGAAATACCAGCTCTTGCCGCCGGCATCCACGATGGCCGAACCCGTTCCCTTGGCCAAGGCGACCGTATCGTAGGCGTAGTGAACCGTGTAGGGTGTGCACTGGTCGTTTGTCAGCGCTGAGCTGGCGGCACCATTGTTGATGTACACGCGTTTTTTCTCGGCTGCCACCTTGGCGGATGCCAGAGCCGTACCGGAATTGGTGCCACCAAACAGCATGGTCAGGCCCTGGGTGTCGATCCACTCCCGTGCCTTGGAAGCAGCGATGTCGGCCTTGTTCTGGTGGTCTGCGGTCAGCAGTTCGATGGGCATGCCCAGCACCTTGCCGCCGAAGTCATCAATCGCCATCTGGATGGCCACTGCACCATTCTTGCCTTCCACGTCGGCATATAGACTGGACATGTCGGTGATGAAACCGATCTTGACCTTGTCCTGGGCGGCAGCCGAGGTGGCCAGGCCTGCGGCGGCCAGCATCAGGGCCAGCGCGGTGAGTTTGCTCTTCATGGATTGTCTCCTGTGGGTGTGGTTGAAGAAAACAGTGGGAAAACGATGCGCGCGCGTATCTCAGACGCCCAGCAATTCAGTCAGCACAGGCATCTTTGCTTCGAGCTCGGAGGCTCCGAACTTTTCAACGATACGGCCATGCTCCATGACATAAAAACGGTCGGCAAGCGGCGCAGCAAAGCGGAAGTTCTGCTCAACCATGACCACGGTGTAGCCCTTCTCGCGCAGCATCTTGATCATGCGGGCCAGGGCCTGCACGATGACTGGCGCCAGGCCTTCGGAAATTTCGTCGAGCAGCAGCAGGTTGGCACCGGTGCGCAGAATGCGGGCCACGGCCAGCATCTGCTGTTCGCCGCCCGACAGGCGCGTTCCCTGGCTGTTCTTGCGCTCGGCCAGGTTGGGGAACATGACATAGATCTCGTCGATCGACATCCCCTGCTTGCCGGTCTTGAGCGTGGGCGGCAGAAGCAGGTTTTCTTCGCACGACAGGCTGGAGAAAATGCCGCGCTCTTCCGGACAGTAGCCCACCCCCAGGTGCGCGATGCGGTGGGTGGACATGTTCACCGTCTCGGCGCCGTTGATCTTGACCGAGCCCTTGCGGGAGCCGGTCAGGCCCATGATGGCGCGCATGGTGGAAGTGCGGCCCGCGCCGTTGCGGCCCAGCAGCGTCACGACTTCGCCAGGCTGCACGACCATGTCCACGCCATGCAGGACATGCGACTCACCGTACCAGGCTTCGAGGTTGCGGATTTCCAGCGCGGGCGTGGAACTTTGGCTAGCGGCCATGTCAGTGCGCTCCCTGCAGTTGGCTGTCGGTCGTGCCCATGTAGGCTTCCATCACCTGCGGATTGTTCGAGACTTCTTCGTAAGGGCCTTCGGCCAGCACCGCGCCGCGCTGCAGCACGGTGATGCGGTCGGCGATGGAGGAGATCACCTTCATGTTGTGCTCCACCATCAGGATGGTGCGCCCGGCCGAAACCTTCTTGATGAGCTGCGTGACGCGGTCCACGTCCTCGTGGCCCATGCCCTGCGTGGGCTCGTCGAGCAGCATGAGTTCGGGCTCCATCGACAAGGTGGTGGCAATCTCCAGGGCGCGCTTGCGGCCATAGGGAAGGTTCACCGTGACCTCGCCGGCCAGCTCTTCAAGTCCGACTTCCGTCAGCAACTGCATGGCCCGCTCATCAAGCTGGCGCAAGCTGCGCTCGCTGCGCCAGAAATGGAACGAGGTGCCCAGCTTGCGCTGCAGACCCAGGCGCACGTTCTCCAGCAGCGTCAGATGCGGGAACACCGCCGAAATCTGGAACGAGCGGATCACGCCGCGCCGCGCGATCTGCGCAGGCTGCTCGGACGTGATGTCATGCCCGTTGAACAGAATCCGGCCCGAGGTGGGAACCAGGAACTTGGTCAGCAGGTTGAAGCAGGTGGTCTTGCCGGCGCCGTTGGGTCCGATCAGCGCATGGATGGAACCTCGGTGCACGGCCAGGTTCACGTCGCTGACTGCAGTAAAGCCCTTGAACTCTTTGGTCAGGCTATGGGTTTCAAGTATGACGTCGCTCATTGCGCCTGTATCACTCCGTAAGAATGGATGGAGCCCCCCGCAAGGGGCATTTCCCTGAACTTTCAACTGCACGCATCGTACGTGCGCCAGTCCTGAACCTACACCGGTGCTAACTCCTATGTATTAATCCCTACATCGATGTCTCTACCCATCAAGCCTGATGAGCATCGAGCAGGCCTAACTACAAATGAAGAACGTCATTGGAATGCGCAGCCCTTGCCGAAGCTCTGTCGCGAACGCCCAGCCTGGTCATCCGATGGAATGTGACACCGCATTCACCCACGCGTCCGTTCCCACGACCGCTTCCCAAAAAAAGCCGAATGGCAGTCGACCCAGATACCAGGCAGCTTCGCCCGCTTGATAAATTTATATCAATGCAAAGTACGCAAACTTCAGGGAAAAACCTGCGAATGCACCCACTGAGCCCAATTTGCGCCACAGTTGCGCAGAGTGAATCTTGGATTTAGGCAGGGACCGGGATCTGCAACCACAGAGATAGATCCTTCCCTATCGGGAGAAATTACCAGTATCGCCATAGGTTCGATAGCTGTCTGACGCAACTTGTTCTTGATTTTGGTTGGTGGATACAGATCGCGCTTGGCACCTCGCATGAAGTTAGGCGTGAGACGTATTTCGGATATGGAATCGAAACTTCTCAGTCCTCGCTAACCAACTTCACATCACAATAGGCTTGCAGGCCCTCGATACCGCACTCTGAGCCCCAGCCACTTTCCTTGACACCACCGAAGGGAGCTTCAGGCATGGAGATGCTCAGTGTGTTGATGCCCAACATACCGGTCTGCAGTTCCCGTGCGAGTCGCGTGCGCGTTGCACTGTTTTGAGTAAATGCATAGGCGGCCAAACCAAACGGAAGGCGGTTGGCACGAACAATGGCCTCTTCAACCGACTCAACCCGGTTGATCAGCGCAACCGGGCCGAACGGCTCTTCGTTCATGAGTCGGGCTTCTTCGGGCACATCGCTGAGCACGGTGGGTTGCCAGAAATAACCCGGACCCTCCATGCGCTGCCCCCCGGTATGCAGCTTGGCACCACGCTGCAATGCCTCGGCGATGAGTTGTTCCATGGCAACCAGGCGACGGGGATTGGCCAAAGGGCCCATGGTACTTTGCTCGTCCAGGCCGCCCCCCGGACGAAGCTGCCGCACCCGCTGCACGAAGGCATCGAGAAAGGCCTCGTAGCACGCGGCATGCACGTAAAAACGCGTGGGCGCAATACAGATCTGGCCCGCGTTGCGGTATTTGCCGACAACCAGCAGTTCTGCCACCTTGTGAACATCAGCGTCTTCGCAGACGATGACCGGTGCATGACCGCCCAGTTCCAGCGTTGCGCGCTTCAGCGTGCGTGCGGCCTGTGCGGCCAGCAATTTGCCCACGGCCGTCGAGCCGGTAAAAGAGAACTTGGCCACGATGGGTGAATCCAGCAAATGGCTGGACACCTCGGACGGTACGCCAAACACGGCGTTCAGCACCCCCTTGGGCAAACCTGCCTCGTCCAAGGCCTTCACAAGGGCCAGCGCCGTTGCGGGGGTCTCTTCCGCTGGCTTCAAGACCAGGGTGCAGCCAGCCGCCAGCGCCCCAGCAATCTTGCGGGCCGGGGTGATGGCCGGAAAATTCCAGGGGGCAAACGCCGCACACACGCCCACGGGCTCATGTAGCACCGAAATGCGCTGCTGTAGGCCGCGTCCGGGAACGATTCGGCCGTAGTTGCGCCTTCCTTCCTCCGCATACCAGTCGTAGGTGTCAGCACTGGCCAGCACCTCCAGACGGGCTTCGCGCAGCGGCTTTCCCTGCTCCAGGGTCATGATGTGGGCCACGGCATCCACCCGCTCGCGCAGCAGATCGGCAGCCTTGCGCAGGATGCGCGAGCGCTCAGTCGGCGCTGTGGCGCGCCACAGGGGGAATGCCTGAGCCGCAGCCTGGAGCGCGTCGTTCAGGTCCTCGGGGGTGGCATGGGGCAGTTGCGCCAAGGGTACTTCAGTCGCCGGGTTGATCACGGGCTCGGTCTTTCGCGAGCCGACGTCGAGCCACTGTCCATCAATGAACAGTTGGGGTTGGGGATAGGCGAGGGTGTTGGCAGCGTCAGATTGCATGGCGTGTGGCCTCAGGAATTCATGGTGATGATCTGGCGGATGGCCTCACCCCGTGCAAGGCGGTCGAAGCCCTCATTGATCTGGTCCAGCGACAGTCGGCCGGTGAGCAATTGGTCAACCGGCAGGCGCCCCGCGCGGTAAAGGGCCACGTAGCGGTCGATATCCCGTCGCGGCACGCAGCTACCCAAGTAGCTGCCCTTGAGTGTGCGCTCCTCGGCCACCATCTGCCACACCGGAAGACTCATGCTCTGGCTGGACGCCGGCAACCCGACAGTGACTGTAGTGCCGCCGCGGCGGGTAACGCGGTAGGCAAATTCGAGCGCCTTGGCCGAACCCACCATTTCCAGCGCATGGTCCACGCCGCCGCCGGTCAGCGCGCGCAGGGTCTCCACTGCACCTTCGGCACCGGCATTGACGACATCCGTAGCCCCCAGGTTGCGCGCCAAGGCCAGCTTGTCATCTGACAGATCGACCGCCACCACTTGCGAAGCGCCGGCGGCTACAGCCCCCATGAGCGCCGACAGGCCCACACCGCCGAGACCCACCACAGCCACTTTTTGACCCGGGTGCACCTTCGAGGTATTGGCGACGGCCCCCACGCCGGTCATGACGGCGCAGCCGAACAGGGCTGCAATCTCCAGAGGAAGGCTCTTGTCGATCTTATGAACACCCCTGCGCGAGAGCACGGCATGCTCGGCAAAGGCCGACACACCGACAAAGTGGTCTACTTGTTCGCCCTGGTAGGAAAGACGCTTGCCGCCCCCTAGCAAGGTGCCAGCCGCATTGGCGGCTGCGGCTGGCTCGCACAGCACTGGGCGACCCTCGGCGCATGGGAGACAATGTCCGCAACTGGGCACAAACAGCAGGATGACGTGGTCGCCCAACTCCAGGTCAGTTATGCCGTCGCCGAGCGCTTCCACCACGCCAGCGGCCTCGTGACCGAGCACGATGGGTGTACGTCGTGGCCGGTCGCCATTGATGATGGAAAGGTCGGAGTGGCAAAGCCCTGCGGCGGCCACTCGCACCAGCACCTCGCCCGGGCCGGGCGGCGCAAGTTCGACCTCAGTAATCTGAAGCGGGCGGCTGGTCGCATACGGGGCTGATGCCCCGGTTCGGGTCAGAATTGCAGCACGGGTTTTCATGCGTGCTGCCTCAGACTTTTTTCACCAGCGGACAGGTGCTTTTCGACAAGGGCTTGAACGCTTTGTCGCCTGGAATGGTATGCAGCACCTTGTAGTAGTCCCAGGGATAGTGAGATTCCTCGGGCTTCTTGATCTGCACAAGGTACATGTCGTGTACCATGCGGCCGTCCTCGCGTACCCTGCCATTCTGCGAAAAGAAGTCCTCGATCTTCATTTTCTTGAGTTGGGTAGCTACTGTCGCACCATCGTCCGAACCTACAGCCTTGACGGCCTTGAGGTAGCTGGTCACGGCGGAATAAGCCCCGGCCTGGATCATCGAAGGCATCTTCTTCATGCGTTCAAAGTAGCGCCGTGACCATGCACGGGTCTCGGGAGTGCGATCCCAATAAAACCCGGTAGCAAAGGTCATTCCCTGCCCGGTTTTCAGGCCTAGGGAATGCACGTCGTTGATGAACATGAGTTGCGGCACGACGGTCTGGTTTTTGGTAATACCGAACTGTTGCGCCGCCTTGATGGAATTGACCGTATCGCTGGTGGCATTGGCGAGGGCGATCACGGAGGCCTTGGAGCTTTGTGCCTGTAGCAGGAATGAAGAGAAGTCGCTTGCATTCAGCGGATGAGCCGTGCCGCCCACGACTTTGCCACCGCCCTCATTCACAAAATTGGTGACATTGGCTGCCATCGCCTTGCCGAAGGCATAGTCGACGGACACGATGTACCAGTCTTTCTTGCCTTGTGCCATGACCCCCTGTACGGCGCCGCTCGCAAGCGCATAGCTGTCGTAGGTGTAATGAATGGCAGTGGGCGCGCAGTGCTCGTTGGTCAGGATATCGGAAGCGCCGCCGGTGTTGATCACCAGCTTGTTACGTTCTCTAGCCAAGTTGTTCACGGCAATTGCCACGGCCGTATTGTTCATGTCGATGATCAGGTCCACACCGTCGCGATCCATCCAGGAGCGGGCAGTGGTCGCACCAATGTCCGCCTTATTCTGGTGGTCAGCTGAAACCAACTCGATTTTCTTTCCCACCACCGTTCCACCAAAATCCTCAACGGCCATGCGCGCAGCCTCCAGAGACCCCTTGCCAGCGGTGTCCGCATACAACCCCGACATGTCGCTCAGCACGCCGATACGAACCACTTCACCGGAAATATGCTGCGCCCAAGCGGTCGAAAACAGCAAGCTGCCCCCGCACAAAAATGCCATCGACTTCAAGCTGCCAATCTTTTTCATGACTTGTCTCACATGTAGTTTGTATTGATGAAACCCGCAGCCAATGGATACGCCAAGGCAGCAGTCTCATGATATGTAGGCTGATCCAACAGGCCTATACACAAATTCAGAAGCCAGCCTTCAAGACAGGCTAACGAACAAAGCGCACCAGTTCGCACTGTGCGTCAGCTCTCCAATCATGCTCGCCCACCCACAACTCGTGAAGCTCGGTCTCCGTTTGTAGACGCGGTTTTGGTTGTGTCAGCGTCTGTGCATCCGTCTGCACCCTACACTCCCTGCATGCATGCCCCCACTTCTGGCACTCCTCAGGGTGCCCCCCGTTCGCTTTCCGGCTTGCTGCCCTTCTTGCGCCCGTACCGCGCGCGCATCGCTCTGGCGATGGTGTTTCTGGTGCTGGCGGCCGGTGCAACGTTGCTGTTTCCGGTGGCGCTGCGCAGCCTGATCGACGGTGGCCTGGTGCAATCTGACCGGGGCGCCCAGATGCTGGCGCTGCGTGGGCATTTCCTCGCGTTGTTTGGGGTAGCGGTGGCGCTGGGCGTTTTCAGTGCGGCACGTTTCTACCTGGTGAGCTGGCTGGGCGAGCGCATCACGGCCGACCTGCGCAACGCGGTCTATGCGCATGTGCTGCGGCAAAGCCCGGCATTTTTCGAGACCACGCAAACCGGCGAGGTGCTCAGCCGCCTGACCACCGACACCACGCTGGTGCAAACGGTGGTGGGCTCATCGCTGAGCATGGGCTTGCGCAACGCCGTGATGGGCCTGGGTGCCCTGGTGGTGCTGGCGTGGACGCACCCCTATGTGATGACACTGGTGCTGATGGTGGTGCTGCTGGTGGTGCTGCCAGCCACCTGGTTCGGAAGGCGCGTGCGGCGGCTGTCGCGCGCCAGCCAGGACCGTGTCGCCGACTCCAGCGCGATCGCTGCCGAAGTGCTGAATGCCATTCCGGTAGTGCAAAGCTACACGGCCGAACAGCGCGAGGCCGCGCGATTTGACCGGTCGACCGACGAAGCATTTCAGACCGCCGTGCGGCGCTCGCGTGCACGCTCGATGCTGGTGGCCTTCATCATCATCGCGAATGCGGCACTGGTGCTGTGGGGGCTGTACCAGGGCACGCAGGCGGTGATAAACGGCCAACTCAGTGCAGGCCAGCTGGGCCAGGCGGCACTGTATGTCGCCATTTTTGCCGGCGCCGTGGCGGTGCTGGGTGAAGTGTATGGCGATCTGCTGCGCGCGGCAGGCGCCACCGAGCGGCTGATGGAACTGCTGGCAAGCCAGTCCCCCGTGGCTTCACCCGCCCAAGCCGCCCTTCTGCCCTCCGCCGACCGAGGGCTGAGTGTTCGGTTCGAGAACGTGAATTTTCATTACCCCTCGCGTCCGACCCAGGCGGCGCTTCAGGGTTTCTGCCTCGAACTGCAACCTGGTGAAACCGTGGCACTGGTGGGCGCCAGTGGCGCAGGCAAGACCACGGTGTTTCAGCTGCTGCAGCGCTTCTATGACATCGATCCCGACGCCGCTGATTCCCCGTCACCCGGTCGCATCTGCGTGGAGGGAATGGACATCCGCCGCCTGGCGCTGGACGATCTGCGCGGAAGGATCGGCACGGTTCCGCAGGACGCCGCGATCTTCTCGGCCAGCGCCCTGGAGAATATCCGCTATGGACGTCCCGATGCCACCGATACCGAAGTGTTCACCGCAGCACGTGATGCCTTCGCCCACGACTTCCTGCAGGCCCTTCCCGAAGGCTATGCAACCTTCCTGGGCGAACGCGGCGTGCGCCTGTCGGGCGGGCAACGCCAGCGCATCGCCATCGCGCGCGCCATCCTGAAAAACCCACGTCTACTGCTGCTTGACGAAGCCACCAGCGCCCTCGACGCTGAAAGCGAACGCATGGTTCAGGCCGCCCTGGATTCGGCCATGCACAGCCATGCAGGGCAACGCACGACGCTGGTGATTGCCCATCGCCTGGCCACCGTGCAAAACGCCGACCGCATCGTGGTCATGGAGCACGGCCGCATCGTGGAGCAGGGGCGCCATGCAGAGCTGCTGGCACACAATGGGGTTTATGCGCGCCTGGCGGCACTGCAATTTACGGTGTGAGGACCTGCCCCCCCGGCCTGTGCAGGCAGTGGAGCAGCGCTCAGAAGGTGTGAATGAATCCGGCGTGCCCGAGCAGACCGCGAAAACGCGGCTAATCTAGGCGCAAAGCACAGCCATAGCTCGGGCTATGGCGAGCATTTGTAACGACGAGCAGGCGTGTTTTGGAGGGATGAGCGGGCATGGCGGGTTCGTTCACACCTTCTCAGTGCAGAGTTTCCGTCGAAACAGCAGGCAGCGGGAGCACCGCAATGCCCTCTTCAAGGAGCTGTACGGCATCGGCGGCACTGGCGTTGCCCTTGATGGTGCGTTCGGGCGCTTCACCCCGGTGGATGCGCCGCGCTTCGTCCGCGAACTGGCCTCCGACATCCTCGGCCTGCGCCAGCATCTTGCGGGCAGCCTGCAACCAGGCTGCCTGCACCTGTGCGACATTGGCAGTGTCCGGATTCGGGCAGGCGTCAGAAATGGTGGATGGCAGCGTGGGGGTCGACGAGGACCCGTCATTCATGCGCGCCCCGAGATTGATACGGGGAGCACTGAGCATTTTGCGCACGTCGCTGGCCCCGCACAGCGGGCATTGAAGCAGGCCACGCTGGAGCTGATCCAGATAATCCTGCTCGCTGGCAAACCAGCCTTCAAAGGCATGATCTTGCGGACAACGCAGGTCAAGCACCTTCATGGCTGAATAGCGATGCTCACACCGTGAAGCAAAGAATCAGCGGCGGCGGCGTACCAGATACCGGTACACAAACCCGGGAAACGCCAGGGTAATGAACAGGGTGCCCGTGATGGCATAAAACTCCCACCCCTGAGGCGCTCTCTGGCCGACGCGCTGCTCCAGCACCCACGCCAGAGCGCCCACCAGAAAGTACAGCACGACCAGTTCTGCCAGCCGCACAAGCAGCTTCTTGTGGGGTGCCAAGGCCGGGCCGACAGCCAAAATCCGCTGATTGATGAAAGGCAGATTGGCTGCGACGCACGCCGTCAGGATCACGAGCCAGATAAAACCGGATTGCATCACGATAGATAGAGCGATGGTGACTCAGGAAGCCAGCGACCGCATGATCGCATCAGCACACAGAGCCATCAGCCCGCCGGGCAACAAGCCCAGGACCAGCAGGAGGGCCCCGTTGAGCGTCAGGACAATGCGCACATCAAGGGGTGCAGACACCGATGTCGCGGTCAATGGCGCATCAAAATACATGACCTTGACCACGCGCAGATAGTAGAACGCACCAATCAGTGACATGATCACAGCAAACACCGCCATGGCGATATAGGCGGTCTGGCCCGACGCCAGCAGCGCCTGAAGCACCGACAGCTTGGCATAGAAACCCACCATGGGTGGAATGCCGGCCATAGAGAACAGACACACAGCCAGCACACCCGCATACAGCGGACTGCGCTGATTCAGACCGGCCATGTCGGCGATTTCTTCGCTCTCAAATCCCTCACGTGCCAGCAGCAGGATCACACCGAAGGCAGCCAGGGTGGTCAGCACATAAGTCACCACATAAAACATCGAGGCGCTGTAGGCGGCTTCGACAGTCGAGGCATCCACATGGCCATGAACCACGCCCGACATCAGGCCCAGCAGGACAAAACCCATCTGGGAAATCGTCGAATACGCCAGCATGCGCTTGAGGTTGGTCTGCGCAATGGCGGCCAGATTGCCCACCAGCAGTGAGCCTATCGCAAGAACGGCCAGCATCTGCTGCCAGTCAATGGCCAGAGGCAACATGCCATCCACCAGCAAACGCATGACGATCGCAAATGCTGCCAGCTTGGGGGCGCCACCGATCATCAGCGTCACGGCCGTCGGTGCACCGTGGTAGACGTCTGGCACCCACATGTGAAATGGAACAGCACCCAGTTTGAAGGCCAGGCCAGNNTGAAGACTTCACCAATGTCCAGGGAACCCGTGGCGCCGTACAGCATGGACATGCCATACAGCAGAAAACCACTGGCCATGGCACCCAGCACGAAGTACTTCATGGCCGCTTCCGTCGCAGTGACGTGGTCCCGGCGCAAAGCCACCAGGGCATAACTTGACAGCGTGAGCAGTTCCAGACCGAGATAGATCACCAGGAAGTTGTTGCCACCGATCATGATGAACATGCCCAGCAAGGACAGCATGCCCAGCGTGAACAACTCGCCACCCCGCAGCATGCCGCGGTCGGCTGCATACGGGCGGCCGTACACCAGCGTCACCATCATGGCCACGGTGGCAAAGCACTTGAGCCAGTTGCCCATGGCGTCGCTGACAACCATATTGCCAAAACCATAGAAGGTGTTACCACTGCTGGCATACACGCCCTGCAGCACGGCCACGACGGCGAGCGTGAGCATGGTGAGCGCATAGGTTGCGGTGCGCCGCGGGCTGGAGACGCCCAGGTCCACCAGCGCAATCACGCAGGCCATGACCAGAAGAACGATCTCCGGGTAAATCGCAAGCCAACTGATGTTGTCAATCATCTCGGGTCTCTCAGTTCAGTCTGGTCAGTTCAGCTTGGACAAGGCCACGTGCTTGAGCAGTTCGGCCACGGAGGTATCCATCACATCCGTGAACGGACGTGGGTACAGTCCCATATAGAGGACAGCAATCGCCAGCAGGGCCATGACGAAAAATTCACGGCTATTGATGTCCAGCAGGGCCTTCACATGGGCATTGCCGGGCGCGCCCAGGTAAACGCGCTTGAACATCCACAGGCTGTAGGCAGCACCCCAGATGAGTGCCGTCGCAGCGGCAAGACCGACCCAGAAGTTGGATTTCACGGCGCCCAGGATGACCATCCATTCGCCCACAAAACCAGCGGTTCCTGGAAGACCGCAGTTGGCCATCGTGAACAGCAGAGCAAACGCCGCAAAGTTGGGCATGGTGTTGACCACGCCGCCATACGCGGAGATTTCACGCGAGTGCACGCGGTCGTACAGCACGCCGATGGACAGGAACATGGCGGCCGAAACAAAGCCGTGGGCGATCATCTGCACAATGCCCCCGGACACACCCAGGTCGTTGAAGATGAAGAACCCCAGGGTCACGAAGCCCATGTGTGCCACCGATGAATAGGCCACGAGCTTCTTCATGTCCTTCTGAACCATGGCCACCAGGCCCACATAGATCACGGCGATCAGCGACAGGGCGATCATCAGCCAGGCCCATTCGTGCGATGCATCGGGTGCGATGGGCAGCGAAAAACGCAGGAAACCGTAGGCGCCGAGCTTGAGCATGATGGCCGCCAGCACGGCAGAGCCGCCCGTGGGCGCCTCGACGTGCACATCGGGCAACCAGGTATGTACCGGCCACATGGGAACCTTCACGGCAAAGGCGGCAAAGAAGGCGAAGAACAGCAGTGTCTGCGTGCGGCCACTGAGAGGCAGCTTGTGCCACGTGGCAATGTCAAAGCTTCCACCCGACACGTTGTACAGATAGATCAGCGCGATCAGCATCAGCAGCGAACCGAGCAGCGTGTAGAGGAAGAACTTGAAGGCTGCGTAGATCTTGTTCGGGCCGCCCCAGATACCAATGATGAGATACATCGGGATCAGCGTGGCCTCGAAGAACACATAGAACAACATGCCGTCGAGTGCCGCGAAGACACCGATCATCAGTCCCGACAGGATCAGGAAGGCCCCCATGTACTGGTTCACACGCTCGGTGATCGACTCCCAGGAAGCAATCACCACGATCACCGTGATGAACGCCGTCAGCGGCACGAACCAGAACGAGATTCCATCCACCCCGAGGTGGTAGAAAATAGTGAAACCCTCGATCCAGGGAGCCTTCTCGACAAACTGCATGGCGGCAGTTCCCAG
>DMZZ01000120.1:0-7885 GCA_003484805.1 Comamonadaceae bacterium
AAGAGCTGTGGATTGCTCTGCAAACTGAAATGACTGAATCAGCTAAAGTGTCTAAATTTGAAGGCAATGTAGTTGGTCTGGATGGTAACGGTGCTCAGGCATCTGTGACTCGTGTGGGTGCATTTAACCTGATTTCAGACGCTGGCTACTTAGTATTTAACGCTGATACGCAAGAAATGCAGCCTCTGGTTAAACAACCTGAGTCTTATATTGTTTCTGATGCAACTGCTTTTAAAGATGCAGCAGCTGGTACATTAATGCCTGTTTACATCGATCCTACTGGTGGTAACTTACTGCGTCTGAAAACTCAGGAAGCGACTTTAGAAGAACAGTTCCACCAAGGTGGTACTCCAGGTTATGTAATCACAGCTTTATTGATTATCGGTCTGATCATCAGTGCTATTCGTTATGTAGCTCTGACTGCTGCAGCATCAAAAATCAATGCCCAGCTGAAGAATCTGGCTAATCCAAGTGCTAACAACCCGTTAGGCCGTATCCTGAAAGTTTACCATGACAACAAATCTGTTGACGTTGAAAACTTAGAACTGAAATTAGACGAAGCCATTATGCGTGAAACTCCGGACATCGAAAAAGGTATCGGTATCCTGAAGTTGATCGCTGCTGTAGGCCCTTTATTAGGTCTGTTAGGTACAGTTATCGGTATGATCGGCGCGTTCCAGGTTATTACCTTACATGGTACTGGCGACCCGAAAATCATGGCTGGTCAAATTTCAATGGCGTTAGTAACAACCGTTCAAGGTCTGTTATGTGCTCTGCCATTACTGTTTATCCACTCTATGTTACAAACGAAGTCTAACTCAATTCTGCACATCCTGGATGAGCAAAGCGCTGGTATCATCGCTGCTCATGCGGAGAAGGAGAAAGCGTAATGCATAGCCTGATAGAGCTTTGGGAATCTGTCAGGGATTTTATCGCTACCGGCGGCGATGTACTTTATGTAGTCGCCTTCGTGCTCTTCGTCATGTGGGTATTGATCATAGAGCGCTTCTGGTTTATCAGTCGGGAATATCCAGCGCTGCGTAATAGAATTATTACAGACTGGAATGCCCGGGTTGATACAACCTCATGGTATGCGCATAAAATTCGTGATGCGTGGGTGTCTGAGGCATCTACCAAACTGAATGAGCGGATCAATGTAATCAAAACTTTGGTTGCAGTGTGTCCGATGGTAGGTTTGTTAGGTACCGTGACCGGTATGATCGCCGTTTTCGAAATTATGGCGGTACAAGGTACTGGTAACCCAAGACTGATGGCAGCTGGTATTTCAATGGCAACAATTCCAACTATGGCTGGTATGGTTGCTTGTTTATCAGGTGTATTTGTAACGTCCAAACTGGAAGATAAGGTGAAGTCAGCAGTTCATGATTTAGCTGACAACATGCCTCATCATTGATAGAGAGTATTTTATGGCACGTAAAATTAGACGTGAAGCCGAAGAGGCAGCAATCGATTTAACGCCAATGTTGGACGTTGTATTCATCATGCTGATCTTCTTTATCGTAACGACCTCGTTCGTTAAAGAAGCTGGTATCGACGTAAACCGTCCTAAAGCGGCAAAAGCTCAATCTAAACCGTCAGCCACTATCTTTATTGCAATCCGTGCAAACGGTGAGATTTGGATGGATAAACGTGCTGTAGACGTTGAGCGTGTTGGTGCGACAGTTGAAAAGCTGTTAGCCGAATCGCCAACTGATACAGTAATCATTCAAGCAGATAAAGAAGCTAAGCATGGTGTAGTGGTTTCAGTAATGGACCAAATCAAGCTGGCTGGTATCGATAAGATTTCGATCGCTGCGGAGAACAAGTAATATGGTAAGGTTATTACTATCACTGGTAGTTGGTGCGGTAATAACGTTTTTCCTGTATGTGTTGATGGCATTCCTTATAGGTGGGGATGATACGTTCACCAATGCTAAAAAGGATCAAATCGTTATTGAAATTAACTCGACACCGCCTGAGTCAAAAGCTCAGACTCGTGTTCGGGTTCCGCCACCGCCACCACCGCCGCCGCCGCCGCCGCCAGAGCGGCCGCCACGGTCGCCCTGGCCGTCGGCCTTGCCGGCGCGCACGCGTTCCATCATTTCAGAGCGGGCGGCCTTGGCGGCGGCCTGCATCACATCGCGGCTCGGGGGCCGGCCTGCGCCGCCCCAGATGGTCTGGCGGCCCATGGCGATGGGTTCGGCCACTTCGCCGTCGTCGGGGCCGAAGCCTTCAATGACCTGCACCGGGATCTGCTGCTTGGTGAAGCGCTCGATCTCCATCATGAAGCCTTCTTCGTCCATGCAGACCAGGCTGACGGCTTCGCCGCTGGCGCCCGCGCGGCCGGTGCGGCCGATGCGGTGCACGTAGTCTTCGGGCACGTTCGGGATTTCGTAGTTGACGACGTGGGGCAGATCGTCAATGTCGATGCCGCGTGCGGCAATGTCGGTGGCCACCAGGGCGCGGATGTCGCCGCTCTTGAAACCCGCCAGCGCCTGGGTGCGGGCGCTCTGGCTCTTGTTGCCGTGCAGCGCCATGGCGTTGATGCCGTTTTTGGTGAGGAATTCGGCCACGTTGTTGGCGCCGAACTTGGTGCGCGTGAACACCAGCACCTGGCTCCAGTTGTGCTGCTGGATGATGTGCACCAGCACCTGCTTCTTCTTGCTGCGGCCCACGGGGTGGATGACCTGCGAGATGCGCTGCACGGTGGTGTTGCGCGGCGTCACCTGGATGCTTTGCGGGTCTTTCAGCAGCGTGGCGGCCAGTTCGCGGATTTCGTCGCTGAAGGTGGCCGAGAACAGCAGGCTTTGCTTGTCCTTGGGCACCAGGGCCAGAATCTTCTTCACGTCGTGGATGAAGCCCATGTCGAGCATGCGGTCGGCTTCGTCGAGCACCAGCATCTGCACCGTGGACAGGTCGAGAAAGCCCTGCTGCTGCAGGTCGAGCAGGCGGCCGGGGGTGGCCACCAGAATGTCCACGCCGCGCTTGATGCGGTCGATCTGGGGGTTCATGCCCACGCCGCCAAACACCACGGTGGAGTTCAGGTCGAGGTATTTGCCGTACTGGCGCACGGATTCTTCGACCTGTGCAGCGAGTTCACGCGTGGGCGTGAGCACCAGGGCGCGCACGCCCTTGCCGCCAAACTTGCTCTTGGGCGCGGGCTCTTGCGACAGGCGCTGCAGCATGGGCAGCGTGAAGGCGGCGGTCTTGCCGGTGCCGGTTTGCGCACCGGCCAGCAGGTCTTGCCCGGCCAGTACGGCGGGGATGGCCTGTGCCTGAATGGGGGTGGGGGTTTCGTAGCCCTGCTCGCGCACAGCCTTCATGATGGCCGGAGCCAGGTTCAGATCGTCAAATGTCATGGATTGAGATACGCCCATCCGGGCGCTGGGTGTCCGCCTGTCGGGGCAATCGGGGGTGGGATTGCCGAGCCAGTGTCAGGCTGACGGGTTCAAGGGTGGGAGCCTGCAATGGCTTGCGTCGTCCCCAGCATACTGCTGATATCGAGCACAACTGGAGTGCCCAACTTCGGGTATTGTCGCATGAGTCGATAATCGGAGTTTGTTCGCGGAATCCTCCGCCTCCCTTTGCTTTGCAGGTTTGATTACTACAGATGGCCCAATACGTCTATTCCATGAACCGTGTCAGCAAGACCGTGCCGCCCAAGCGGCAGCTCTTGAAAGACATTTCGCTCTCGTTTTTTCCAGGCGCCAAGATCGGCGTGCTGGGCCTCAATGGCTCGGGCAAGTCCACGCTGCTCAAGATCATGGCCGGGGTCGATAAGGAGTTCGAGGGCGAGGCACTGCCCATGCCGGGGCTGACCATCGGTTACCTGGAGCAGGAACCCAAGCTCAATGACGAGCACACGGTGCGCGAGTCGGTCGAAGAGTCCATGGGCGCGGTGTTCGCCGCCAAGGCCCGCCTGGAAGAGGTGTACGTCGCCTATGGCGCCGAAGACGCCGACTTTGACGCGCTGGCCGCCGAGCAGGCCGAGCTGGAAGCCATCATCGCCACGGCGGGCACCGACTCCGAGCACCAGCTCGAAATCGCCGCCGACGCGCTGCGCCTGCCACCGTGGGACGCCAAGATCGGCCTGCTTTCGGGCGGTGAAAAGCGCCGCGTGGCGCTGTGTCGCCTGCTGCTGTCCAAGCCCGACATGCTGTTGCTCGACGAGCCCACCAACCACCTGGACGCCGAGTCGGTGGACTGGCTGGAGCAGTTCCTGCAGCGCTTTCCCGGCACCGTGGTGGCCATCACCCACGACCGCTACTTCCTCGACAACGCCGCCGAATGGATTCTGGAAATGGACCGCGGCCGCGGCATTCCATGGAAGGGCAACTACAGCACCTGGCTGGAGCAAAAGGGTGAACGTCTGGCGCAAGAGCAGAAGAGCGAAGAAGCCCACGCCAAGGCCCTGAAGAAGGAGCTGGAGTGGTCGCGCCAGAACCCCAAGGCCCGCCAAGCCAAGAGCAAGTCGCGCCTGGCCCGCTTTGAAGAGCTGAGCGACATGGAATACCAGAAGCGCAACGAGACGCAGGAAATCTTCATTCCTGTGGCCGACCGTCTGGGCCAGCAGGTGTTCGAGTTCCACAACGTCAGCAAGTCGTTTGGCGATCGCCTGCTGATCGACAACCTCAGCTTCACGGTGCCTCCCGGTGCCATCGTCGGCATCATCGGCCCCAACGGCGCCGGTAAATCGACGCTGTTCAAGCTGCTGGCGGGCAAAGAGCAGCCCGACAGCGGTACGGTGGTGGTCGGCTCGACCGTGAAGATGGCGTTTGTGGACCAGCACCGCGATGTACTGGCCAATGACAAAACTGTCTGGGAAGACGTCTCGGGCGGCCTCGACATCCTGACCGTGGGCAAGTTCCAGATGGCCAGCCGCGCCTATTGCGGCCGCTTCAACTTCAACGGCGCTGACCAGCAAAAGAAGGTGGGCATGCTCTCGGGTGGTGAGCGCGGGCGCCTGCACCTGGCCAAGACGTTGATCGCCGGTGGCAACGTGCTGCTGCTGGATGAGCCCTCGAACGACCTCGATGTGGAAACCCTGCGCGCCCTGGAAGACGCGCTGCTGGAATACGCGGGCAGCGTGCTGGTCATCAGCCATGACCGCTGGTTCCTCGACCGCATTGCCACGCACATTCTGGCCGCCGAAGGCGACAGTCAGTGGACGTTCTTTGATGGCAACTATCAGGAGTACGAGGCCGACAAGAAGAAACGCCTGGGTGAAGAGGGCGCTCGCCCGCACCGCATGCGTTTCAAGGCGCTCAAGTAGCAGTAGGATAGAAGCCCCCTCCACCCCGTCTGCATTCACTGCACCATGCAACAGCCTGCGCCTCGCTCTAGGACGGTTTTCCGTGCCTGCGTCGTCAACGCGGTGCGTGAGGGCGAGGCATTGATCACCGAGTTGATCAAGGTCACGCGGGGCGCCCTCAAGGGCAAAGAGGCCGAGGTGCGCGATGTCGCGCGCCGCAATCTGCTCAGCGATGCCCTGCATTTGCTCGATCAGCACGAGGCGGCCATGGTCAAGGCCTATCCGATGGCCTTGCTCGAGATCTTTGCCGATGGGCCTGGCGTTGCCAAGGCGGGCCAGAGCGCCGCATCACCCCTCGATTTTGGCGAGCTGTCGCTGGTCGATGACGACGAGGTGCAGGCCCAGGTGGAGCTTTCGCGCGCCCACCAGCAGGCCCTGCATGCCACCGATGCGGTGCTGGCCGAGCTCAACGGCCTGGTCAGCGCGGCCCAGGGTTTTCACCGCGTGCAGCCCGAACGCAATCCGCTGCGCCCCGAGAACTATATTCGCGCCCTGCAGCAGGTGGTGGCCGAGACGGGGGTGGCTGCGCCCATCCGCGAGCTGTGGATGCAGCACATGCGCGACCTGCTCGGCACGCAACTGGTGGATGTCTACAAACGCGCATCGCAAAGCCTGCGCGACCATGGCGTCTTGCCCGTCGGGTATGGCGTGGCCAGCGGCCCGGGCATGACCGGTATGGGCGGGCTGGGCCGCGCCGGCGGGGCCAGCGCCCACGGCGGAGGCTATGGCCCATCGGCCTGGGCCGGCGCCGCCCCCACCGGCTATGGCGGCATGGGCGGCCCCACCGGGTATGGCAACCCTTCCATGTACGGGCGGGGCGGCATGGCTTCGGGATGGAGCGACCCCGGGGTGGGCGCGATGGCCCCCGACGCCGAAGAGGCCCTGCTCACGGTCGGCATCCTGCGCCAGATGCTGGCCGGGGGCGGCGACCCCTTTGACGCGTCCCGTGGCCTGCCCGTGGCGCCCAGCATGCGCGGGGGCTGGGTAGACCCCGCAGGTGGCACCAGCACGCATGGTGCGCCCATCAGCGGGCACTACCCCAGCGCCGCCGTATCCGAGGCGATGGAAGACATCGCCCAGCTCGAACGCCTGGTGGGCCGTCTAGCGCACAGCCAGCCCGGCTACGCGCCCAGCGGACAGGGTTCCACGCACAGCCTGTACGGCGTCGCCTATGGCAGCGCTGCCGAGTCACCCGCCATGGCCGCCGAAGTGGTGGCGCGCATGGTCGAAAACATCTCCCAGGACTCGCGCCTGCTTCCGCCCGTGCAGCGGGCGGTGCAGAACCTGGAGCCCGCCATCCGCAAGCTGGTGCGCCACGATCCGCGTTTTTTCAGTGACGGCGGCCATCCCGCACGCCGTCTGCTGGACGAGCTGACGCAGCGCAGCCTGGCCTACACCAGCGAAGACGCGCCGGGGTTCAAGCGCTACATGCGTCTGGTGGACCAGGCCGTCAATCATCTGGCGCAACAGGAAGTGACCAGCGCAGCCCCGTTCGAGGCGGTGCTGAAGGCGCTGGAGTCGGCCTGGGAAACGCAGGAGAAAAAGCTGCAGGCCCGCCGCGAGGCCGAGGAAAAGGCGCTGCTCGACGCCGAGCAGCGCGAGATGCTGGCCGAAAAGGTGGCCTCCAACATCCGTGCGCTGCCCGACATCGGCAACGTGCCGACCGACATCATGGATTTTGCCGCCGGCCCCTGGGCCGATGTGGTGGCCCTGGCGCAGATCAGCAAGCCCGAGGGCTCGACCGATGGCGACCCCGGGGGCTACCTGGCGCTGGTGCCACTGCTGTTCTGGAGCGTGCAGCCCGAACTGGTGGCCGACGACAAGGCCAAACTGGTCGATGCCATTCCCGGCATGCTGGCCACGGTGCGCGAGGGTCTCTCGACCATTGCCTACCCCGAAGCCAGCACCAGCGAATTCATCGAGCGCCTGGTGCAATTGCACCAGCAGGTGCTGGATGCGCAACCCCCCGTGGAACCGGAAGAACCGGCACCGCTGGAGACGCAGTCCGAAGATCCCTCCGTGCTCCCGGAGACGGTGGTGGATGTGGATCTGGCCACCGTGCCCGGCGAGCCCGCGCCACCCGCTACCGCCACCATCGACGACGAATTCACCGTAGGGTCGTGGGTCGATCTCGTGTCGGCCGGCAAGGTCATGCGCACCCAGCTGACCTGGGCCAGCCCGCACAAGACACTGTTCCTGTTCACCGCAGCCGACGGCAGCACGCAGTCGATGACCCGGCGCATGCGCGACAAACTGGCCGCCGAGGGCTCGCTGCGCGTGCTGTCCCACCAGCATGTGGTGGACCGCGCCATCGGTGCCATGGCCAGTGCCACCCGCAGCAAGCGCCCGGCCAACACCCGCAAGTAGTCAGGCAGCAGGGATTTTCTTGCGCACCAGTTGAATGTGGTTGCGCAAGGCATACAGCTCGTCGGCATAGGCCAGCGGAACGCTCACCTTGAGCACCTGGGCCTCCAGTGCGTCCAGCGCCTCGATGACCGCGCTGGCCGACATGCGCCCTGCGGCCATGTCGTCTTCCACACTGCGCAGCCGTCCATACCAGCGGAACACCCGCGA
>DMZZ01000141.1:0-4022 GCA_003484805.1 Comamonadaceae bacterium
GGCTTCCTGTCACTGGTCTTTTTGGCGGCTGGTGGGGCGTAGGTGCTGCCATTGACGGTCAGCCCCTCGGCAGAAAACTTGGCTGCTGTGGCTTCGCCTACTCCGCTGACACGGCCGATGAAGTCATTCCAGTCCTTGAAGTTGCCCTTCTTGCGCTCCAGGATGATTTTTTCCGATATGGCAGGGCCGATACCTTTGATGCCGTCGAGTTCGGCAGCAGAGGCTTTGTTGACATCGACGGCCGCGAACGAGGCTGCTGCATAGAGCATGGCGACGAACATCAGAATTTTTTTCAGCATGGACAGCTACTCCTGGTTGGGAATGAAGCGGCTCGGTACGGCCGCGCCGTGAATCATAGCGGTCGCACCGCGACGGCGGCAAGAGTCACAGTTCTTCGACGCGCCGCGCCGGATAGCTGTCCCAGGTCTGGCAGCCCGGGCATTGCCAGAAGTGCTGACGGGCTTCGAAACCACAGGCGGCGCAGCGGTAGCGCGTCAGAGGCTGGGTGGCATGGTCCAGGGCGCGTTGTACCTGCGGATGGTATTGCTCATGCTCGAGGCGCTCACCTGCCATCCATTTAGCGGCCGCCACCAGCGAAGGCTCGGTATCCAGGTGGCGCAGATACCACAGGCGTCCGGGAGATGCGGCCTGGCCAGCCTTCTCGGTCAGTGCCACGATGGCATCGAGCACGTCCAGCGAAGGGGATGCTGCATAGTGTTGTTGCAGACCCTGCAGGACCTGATCTGTCTGTCCGCTGGTTTGAGCCACCTCGACCAGCAGGGCTGCCGCCAGAGGGAGCGCGGCAGGTGCTTCGGCAATCATCGTCTGAAGGGTCGAGAGGGCAGCGCGGGGCTGGCCCATGCGCTGATACAGGCGCGCCAAATCAATGTGAGGGCGGGGTGCTTGGGGGGCGCTGGCATGGGCCTTTTCAAGCAGCGTGCGAGCCTCCTCCAGGTCATTGCCTGCAATCCGCTCCTGTGCCTGCTCGCACAGATAATGGGCTTGCCGGGTACTGAAGTCACCTTGACCGGCGTGGTGCATTTTGAGTGCGATGGCGGCGGCGCGTGGCCAGTCCCGTGAGCGCTCGTAAATGGCCAGCAATGCCAGCCGGGCCTGGCCTTCGAAGGGGGTTCCCTCCAGCTTGGCCAGGGCGTCCTCGGCCCGATCCAGCAGCCCGGCCTTGAGGAAGTCCAGGGCCAGCGCGTGCTGTGCGCGTTCGCGGTCTTTCTTGACCAGATCGCCGCGCGAGAGCAGGTGCTCGTGCACCCGAACGGCCCGGTCGTACTCTCCACGCCGACGAAACAGGTTGCCCAGCGCGAAGTGCAGCTCCGATGTATCCGGATCGTTTTGCACCGCTTCGATGAAGGCGTCTATGGCCTGATCCTGCTGCTCATTGAGCAGGAAATTCAGGCCCTTGAAATAGGCCTTGGGAACGCTGCGATTTTCTGCGCGCAACTGGCGCAGGTCGATGCGCGATGCGCCCCACCCCAGCACGAAGGCCAGCGGCAGGCCGAGCAGCAGCCAGACGAAATCAGATTCCATGGGGTGGGACGTCTTCAGGGCTGGGGGGCGATGCGCTGATGGGTGAAGTGGTGGTCAATGTGTGGATTTGCTGTTGTGCAGTGCGTGCCGCAGCGCGGTGTTTCCACCAGCGCGGGACCATGCCCAGCACACCGGTCACCAGACCTGCAGCGAAAGCAGTCAATACCACCAGAACCAGCGGTGCGCGCCATTGCGTGCCAAAGAAGAAGTGCACGGTGACGTCTTGCTGGTTGTTCAGCGCAAAGGCAAAGAGGGTAAAAAAAATGGCTGCCTTGAGCAGCCACAGGATGTATTTCATGTGTCTCCCCAGTGGTGGAGAGATTTTAAGAGCCACCGGCCACAGAGACGACGGGTACAGGAAAATATAGAAAAAAGGACGGTTCTGACCGTCTTTGAAGCGCTGAATGCTATTGAATATATAGCAATCTTAGCCTTTGTCTTCCATTTCTGCCGTGCGCTGGTCCACTGCTTCACGCAAAGCCTTGCCCGGCTTGAAATGAGGCACTCGCTTGGAGGGAATGGCCACTGCTTCGCCGCTGCGCGGGTTGCGGCCCATGCGCGGGGGACGGTGGTTGATCGAGAAGCTGCCAAAGCCGCGCACCTCGATGCGGTGGCCACGCACCAGGGCTTCGCCCACGGCATCCAGAAGGGTCTTGACGGCGAACTCGGCATCACGGTGCGTGAGCTGACTGAATCGCGCAGCAAGTTCTTCAACGAGGTCTGATCGGGTCATAACTGGATAGTCTGCATCAGGAAAATAGCCGGGTGGGCGCATTGCGCGCCCACCCGGCCAGTGTTATCCAACGCGCGAGGAGCTTACTTCTCGGAGTTGTCCAGCTTGGCGCGCAGCAGGGCGCCCAGGCTGGTCGTACCGGCGCTTTCGCGGCTCGATTGCTGGCTCAGGTTGGCCATGGCGCCTTGTTCGTCAGCCATGTCCTTTTGCTTGATCGACAGCTGGATGTTGCGGGTCTTGCGATCCACGTTGACCACCACGGCCGTGACTTCGTCGCCTTCCTTGAGCACGTTGCGGGCATCTTCCACGCGGTCGCGGGAGATTTCCGAAGCACGCAGGTAACCGATGATGTCGTCGCCCAGATCGATTTCGGCGCCACGGGCGTCCACGGTCTTGACCTTGCCGGTCACCGTCTGGCCCTTGTCATTCACGGTCACGAAGGTGGTGAACGGGTCGCCGTCGAGCTGCTTGATGCCCAGGGAGATGCGCTCACGGTCCACGTCCACGGCCAGCACGATGGCTTCGACTTCCTGGCCCTTCTTGTAGTTGCGCACGGCGGCTTCGCCGGTTTCATTCCAGGACAGGTCGGACAGGTGCACCAGGCCGTCGATGCCGGCAGCCAGACCCACGAACACGCCGAAGTCGGTGATCGACTTGATCGGCCCCTTGACGCGGTCGCCGCGCTTGGTGTTCTGCGCGAATTCCTGCCAGGGATTGGCCTTGCACTGCTTCATGCCCAGGCTGATGCGGCGCTTGTCTTCGTCGATTTCAAGGACCATGACTTCGACTTCGTCGCCCAGCGAAACCAGCTTGGCGGGAGCGATGTTCTTGTTGGTCCAGTCCATTTCAGAGACGTGCACCAGGCCTTCGATGCCGGGTTCGAGTTCGACGAACGCGCCGTAGTCGGCAATGTTCGTGATCTTGCCGAACAGGCGGGTGCTTTGTGGGTAGCGGCGAGCCACGCCCATCCATGGGTCGTCGCCCATTTGCTTGAGGCCCAGCGAGACACGGTTCTTTTCGGTGTCGAATTTGAGGATCTTGGCGGTGATTTCCTGACCTGCCGTGACCACCTCGGAGGGGTGACGCACACGGCGCCATGCCATGTCGGTGATGTGCAGCAGGCCGTCGATGCCACCCAGATCCACGAACGCACCGTATTCGGTGATGTTCTTGACCACGCCCTGGACGATGGAGCCTTCTTTCAGGGTTTCCATCAGCTTGGCGCGCTCTTCGCCCATCGAGGCTTCGACCACAGCGCGGCGGCTCAGCACCACGTTGTTGCGCTTGCGGTCCAGCTTGATGACCTTGAATTCCATGGTCTTGTTTTCGTACGGCGTCAGATCCTTGATCGGACGCGTATCGATCAGCGAACCGGGCAGGAAGGCGCGGATGCCGTTGACCAGAACCGTGAGGCCGCCCTTGACCTTGCCGCTGGTAGTGCCGGTGACGAATTCGCCGGATTCCAGGGCCTTTTCCAGGCTCATCCACGAAGCCAGGCGCTTGGCGGTGTCACGCGACAGGATGGTGTCGCCGTAACCGTTTTCGATGGAGCCGATGGCCACCGACACGAAGTCGCCCACCTGGACTTCGACTTCGCCCTTGTCGTTCTTGAATTCTTCCAGCGGCACGTAGGCTTCGGACTTGAGGCCAGCGTTGACCACGACGAAGTTGTGTTCCACGCGCACGACTTCGGCGGTGATGACTTCGCCCGGGCGCATTTCCGTGCGTTGCAGGGATTCTTCAAAAA
>DMZZ01000088.1:0-3845 GCA_003484805.1 Comamonadaceae bacterium
TTCTTCGCGCTCATCACCACCACGGCGGCGGCGCCGTCGTTAATGCCCGAGGCGTTGCCCGCCGTCACGGTGCCGGCCTTGTCGAAGGCCGGGCGCAGACCGGCCAGCACGTCGGCATTGGTCTTGCGGTTCAGGTATTCGTCCACGTTGAACAGAATCGGGTCGCCCTTTTTCTGTGCCAGGCTCACGCCCACGATTTCATCCTGGAACTTGCCGGCGTCCTGCGCGGCAGCGGCCTTCTGCTGGCTGGCCAGGGCCAGGGCGTCCTGCATCTCGCGGGTGATGCCGTACTGCTTGGCCACGTTCTCGGCCGTGATGCCCATGTGGTACTGGTTGTACACGTCCCACAGGCCATCGACGATCATGGTGTCGACCATCTTCCAGTCGCCCATGCGCTGGCCGTCGCGCGAACCGTTGAGCACGTGGGGCGANNGCCTGGGCAGCCAGCATGACGGACTTGAGGCCCGAGCCGCACACGGCGTTGATGGTCAGCGCAGGGGTTTCCTGGGCGACGCCGGCCTTCATCATGGCCTGGCGTGCGGGGTTCTGGCCCACGCCAGCGGCCAGCACCTGGCCCATGATGACCTCACCGATCTGGTCGGCCTGCAGGCCGGCGCGCGCGATGGCTTCGCGGATCACGATGCTGCCCAGCTCGGTGGGCGGCGTCTTGGCCAGCGCGCCGCCGAACTTGCCCACCGCGGTGCGGGCGGCTGAAACGATGACGATGTCTTCCATGGTGATTCCTTCTTGCTGCTACTTCAAAAAAAATGGGCCTGCTGCATGCAGCAGAACCGATGGGAAGGGAACAAAGAAATTGTGTCGGTGTTATGTGTCAACAATCCATTCAGCTTTCGCAGCATCCGCGACACACAAAACCGGCGCGAACCAGTCCAGGGCTCCCGCGCAAGGGCCGCCCCGCCGCGCCGGGAGCGTCCCCCTGCCCGCAGCGCGCAGCGCTGCGAGAGCGGGGGGAAGGAGCGAAGCGACACAGGGGAGTGTTCCGATGGATTCAGGCCTTTTGCTTCACGTAGCGGCCGGGCGCTGGCTCGATGGCCTTGAACTGGCTGCCCTTGCCATAGGCCTTGGGTGCGGCCACCTGCTTGCCGGCGTGGGATTGGAGCCACTCGGACCAGTCGGTCCACCAACTTCCGGGGTGCTCCTGTGCGCCATCGAGCCAGGCGTCCAGCGTCTTGGGCAGCTTGCCGTCGGCGCGGATCCAGTGGCTGCGCTTGCCCTTGGCGGGCGGGTTGATGACGCCCGCAATGTGGCCCGAGGCCCCCATGACGAAGCGCTTCTTGCCCGGCAGCACCTGGGTGGAGGCGTAGGCGGCGTTGATGGGCACGATGTGGTCTTCGCGCGAGCCGTAGATGTACACCGGCAGCTTCAGGCGGGACAGGTCCATCTTCTCGCCGCACACGGTGAGCTTGCCGGGCTTGACCAGGTTGTTTTCAAGGTAGAAGTTGCGCAGGTACCAGGCGTAGAACGGCCCGGGCAGGTTGGTGCTGTCGCTGTTCCAGTAGAGCAGATCGAACGGCGGAGGCGTCTCGCCCTTGAGGTAGTTGCCCACCACGTAGTTCCACACCAGGTCATTGGGGCGCAGAAAGCTGAAGGTGGAGGCCAGGTCCTGGCCCTTCATCAGGCCGCCCTTGCCCATCTGCAGTTCGCGGAACTGCACAAAGGCCTCGTTGATGAAGACATCGAGGATGCCGGTGTCGGTGAAGTCAATCAGCGTGGTCAGGAAGGTGGCGCTGGCCACGGGCTCATCGCCCCGCGCGGCCAGTACGGCCAGCGCATTGCTCAGGATGGTGCCCCCCACGCAGAAGCCCAGGGCATTGATCTGCTTGGCGCCCGTGATGTTCTGCACCACGTCAATGGCGGCCATCGCGCCGTCTTCCACGTAGTCGTCCCAGGTCTTGTGGGCCAGGCTGTCGTCGGGGTTGCGCCAGCTCACCACAAACGTGCGGTGGCCCTGCTCCACGGCGTAGCGGATCAGCGAGTTTTCGGGCTGCAGGTCGAGGATGTAGAACTTGTTGATGCAGGGCGGCACGAGCAGGAACGGCCGCTCGTACACCTTGGCGGTGAGCGGCTTGTATTCGAGCAACTGGAACAACTCATTCTCGAACACCACCGCGCCCTCGGTGGTGGCCACGTTGCGACCCACCTCGAACAGGCTCTCGTCGGTCATCGACACATGGCCCTGGCGCATGTCGTGCAGCAGGTTGGCCACGCCCTTGGCAATGCTCTCGCCCTGGGTCTCGATGGCCTTCTTCTGCGCCTCGGCGTTGAAAGCCAGGAAGTTGCTCGGCGCCATGGCGGCGATCCACTGCTCGACCGCGAAGCGGATACGGGCCCGCGTCTTGGCGTCGGTTTCGACCGCATCGGCCAGGCCCATGAGCGTGCGCGCGTTCAGCAGGTAGGCCGCGGCAGAAAAGGTGGCCACCGGGTTGCTCGACCAGCCATCCCCCGCAAAGCGCTTGTCGGCGGGCTGGGCGGGCGCGCCCTGCAGGCCCTGCAGCCAAAGCTTGCCAGCCTCTTCGGCGTATTGTTTCTGCAGCTCCTGGAGCTTGTCGGGTGAAAACTTGATCTCGGGGGCTGCACCGGCCGTGGGTACGCCGTGTTCGACCTGCTGAAAAGACTGCAGCGCACGCGACAAGCCCTCGCCAAAAATCTGCTGGAATTGCTGCGCGCTTTGCGTCCAGAGGGAATCCGAATCCATGCTACCTCCTGGTGTGGCCAAAAGCCCGCCTGTTGCGGGGCTTTCGTCCGCGATGTTGCCGACCCAACGGGGTTGTGCTGGTATGGTAACGCGCCTTTCCCCCATCCACCTGACGGCTTGTATTGATGTACCTGGTTCTCATTGCCTGGTTTTACGTAACCCTGCTCATGGCCGTGGCCGAAGCCACCAGCCCGACGGGCTCGCTGCTGGGCGCCATCGTCACTTTCACCCTGTATGGGCTGCTGCCCATGGGCATCATCGGGTACATCCTGGGCACCCCGGCCCGCAAGCGGGCCCTGCATGCGCGCGCCATGGCCGAACGCGCTGAAGCCGCAGATGCTGCCGGGCCCTCAGCCCAGCCAGATGCAGGCAGCCATGCGCCCGCTGCCGCCGAGGGCGAGGGCATCGCGCCGGTGCGAAAAGAACCGTGACGGCTGGCTCACGGTGCACCAGCCCGAAGTGCTGTCGTTGCCAAAGATCTGCGTGATGCCCAGCGCGCGCAGCCGCTGGCGTGCCAGGCCCGCCAGATCGGCCAGGTACTTGCCGGCGCCCTGCGCCTGAAAGTGCTGCGCAGCGGCGGCGTCGTGCGCGCAAAAGGCGGCACGCACCTCTTCCCCCACCTCGAACGCCTGCGGGCCGATGCACGGACCCAGCCAGGCCAGTGTGCGGGCGGCAAGAGGTGCGGCGCCCTCCATGCCATCATTTGCTATAGATTCAATAGCTTTTGGCGCTTTACCAGCAAGCGCCAGAGCCGAAAAATCTTTGAAAACCGCTTCGAGCACACCCACCCCGCCCTCGCCCGCCAGCCCGCGCCAGCCGGCATGGGCCGCCGCCACCACCGTGCCCTGGGTGTCGGTCAGCAGCACGGGCAGGCAGTCGGCCACCATGATGGTGCAGGCCAGGCCCGGGGTGGTGCTCAGGCAGGCGTCGGCGCAGGCGCCATCGGGCAGGGCCGCATGCAGGGCGGCCACCTTGGCGCCGTGCACCTGCTGCAAAAACACGGGGCGGGCACCGGGCGTGGTGCTCTCCAGCGCTGCCTGCAGCACCCGGCGGTTGGCCTGCACCGCAGCGGGGTCGTCGCCCACATGGTCACCCAGGTTCAGGTGGTGATAGGGCGCCTGGCTGGCGC
>DMZZ01000316.1:0-8805 GCA_003484805.1 Comamonadaceae bacterium
CCGGTGCCCGCCGACGTGCGCTGCCCGGTCTGCGGCATGTACACGGCGCGCTCGCCCGACTGGGCCGCGCAGGTCATTTTTGCCAATGGCGACGCGCAGTTCTTCGACTCGCCCCTGAGCCTGTTCATGTACCTGGGCGACGTGGCGCGCTACAGCCCGGGGCGCAGCGCCGACGAGATCGTGGCCCGGTACGTCACCGACGTGTCCAGCAAGACCTGGACCGATGCGGGCAACGCGTTCTATGTGCACGGCTCCTCCGCCAAAGGCCCCATGCGCGCGGGCAACCTGCCCGCCTTTGCCTCGCGGGGCGCCGCACAGCAGTTTGCCGCGCAGCGCGGCGGCGAGGTGCGGGCCTTTGGTGCCATCGCCCCGGCCCTGGTCGAGCAACTGGGCGGCCAGGCCAGCCACAGCCACTGATTGATGGGTTTTTGGCTGCTAAATTGATAGCTGTTTGCGCTTGCTGTGCGGGCGTTAGAGGCTAATCAGCTCGAATTTTCCTTTGACCTTGGCGCCCTTAATGAATGCGCGTAAGCAGCCATTTGAAGCATAGCGATTGTGGCTTGCCATGGTACGGTGGTATCGCGATGTTTCCACCTCAACCGTCCAAGATTCAACTGAACTCTGCATTTGCGTAAAATACGCATTGATGCACATTTTTCTAAGGATTTGCAATGCAAACCATCACTGCGACAGAGCTCACCCGCAATACCCGCGAGATCCTGGACCGCGTTTCCACGCGGGGTGAGACTGTCACCATTGAGCGCAACCACACCATGATTGCGCAAATCATGCCCCCGCAGCAGACCATGACTGCCGCGCAGGCCCTGGCCGGGCTCACTTTTCCCATCCTGACGCCGCATCAGGCCAGCGCGTGGCTTCAAGAGAGTAAACAGGGTTTTGGCGATACGGTGCGTGACCCATGGGCATGATTTTTGACAGCTGTATTTGGGTCGGACTGGCGTCTGGCCAAGTGGACGCCCGTGCGGTCACCGAAGCGGCGGGTGAGCTGCCGGTATTCACCTCCGCCATCTCCATCGGCGAGTTGAGTTTTGGCGTCCACGCGTGCGTCGATGCAACCGTGCGTTCCATGCGCGCGGCGTATTTGCGCCAAGTGGAAAGTCGCCCCATTTTGAATGTTTCCAAGCACACGGCGGCGGCCTTTGGTTTGCTGGCGGCCGCCGTCAAGCAAAGTGGCCGCTCGCCCCGTCCGCGTTACAACGATTTGTGGATAGCCGCCCAGGCCATTGAACACGGCTACGTCCTTCTGACGCTGAACACGGACGATTTCGCTGACCTGCCGGGTTTGCGGGTTGCAACGCTCGCACCCACGCCGCAAGCATAAGTTGGGCCCGGTACAGGCAATGCACTTGAGCCCACATTCTCTTGCGGCCCTTAGGGTGCCACCGCGCAGATACGCCTGAAACTCAAAATAGCCAGCCCCCATCGCACAGCGTTCGGTAAACCCAAGCTGAACAACGTTAGCGGCGTAAGATGAAAGCAGTTCAGGCAAGCCCGGTGTGTGCCTGCTCCGTTTTTTGCCTGCATTACATCGATAAGAAAGCGCACGATGTTGAAAAAACTGAAGCCCTCCCCCATCAGGGACACAGCCTTGGTCTGGTGCCTGGCGATGCTGGCAGCCTGTGTGGTGGCGCTGGCACCTGCGTCCGCTGAGGCCCAAGACAAAAAAATGATGCGGGTGGGCGTGACCAAAATCGTGTCCCATGCCGCGTTGGATGCGGTTGAAAAAGGCTTTGAGGTTGCTCTGGCCAGTGCGGGCTTCAAGGAAGGTGTCAACATCAGCTACGACCGCCAGAATGCCCAGGGCGACCCCGACAAGGCCGCCGTCATTGCGCAAAAGTTTGCCGCCGACAAGCCCGATCTGATCCACAGCATTGCCACCCCGACGTCCCAGGCGGTGCTCAAGTTCAATGCCCGCACACCGGTGGTGTTTTCTGCGGTCACTGACCCGGTGGGCGCAGGCATTGTGGCCAAAGACAGTGCGCCGGGCCAGAAGTCAGGCACCAACGTCACCGGCGTCAGTGACCAATGGCCGGTGCACCTGCAGATGCAAACCTATGCGAAGTTTGTTCCCACCGCCAAAAAGTGGGGCACCATCTACAACCCTGCTGAGGCCAATTCGGTCACCCATGTGCGCGCCATGCGCGAGGCGGCCAAGGCACTGGGCCTGGAACTGGTGGAGGTGACGGTGGCCAATGGCAGCGAGGTGGAGCGCGCGGCCCAGTCTCTGGTGGGTAAGGTGCAGGCGATCTCGGTGACGTCGGACAACACCTCGGTGGCCAATTTTGATGCCATTGCCCGTGTCTGCGATAAGCACAAGATCGCCCTGTTTGCGGGCGATGTCGATAGCGTTCCACGTGGTGCCATTGCCGCCTATGGCATGGACTATTTTTTGGTGGGCTACTCGGCCGGCAAAAAGGCCGCCCTGGTGCTCAAGGGCGTCAAGCCGGGTGATATTCCTTGGGGGCCCGTAGAAAAGTTCAGCCTGGTGATCAACCTGAAGGCCGCCAAGGCGCAAGGTGTGGCAGTGGCGCCAGAGATGATCAAGCTGGCCGACAAGGTGGTGCAATGAGGCCCAGGGGAGTGCGCTGAATTGATGCGATCTGACCGCAGTATCTATGCTGCCGTACTGACCCTGGTGTTGACCATGGTGGTGGGCGCCTACGTCGACATCGAAAGCGATGCCATGCACGCCCGCCACCTGAAGGTCAGCAAGGGCCTGGATCGCATGGTGAGGCTGAACCAAGAGCTGTCCAATATGCTCATCATTGCCGTGCTGGAGCAAAACACCCTGCGTACCGCCAGTTTTGACACCCTCCATGCCGACCTGGAATCAACCATCCAGACCGTGGGCGCCCTGACCCGCAGCCAAAGCCTGGCGCAAGAAATATCGGCCCTGAGTGAAGACCACCGCCAACTGCATGTGGTGGAAGGCGCGGCCCTCCAACTGATGCGCGCAGACCGCTGGCAGGAAGCCCGACGCATGCTGTTTGATGAGTCTTATGTCTTGGCCCGCAAGATTTACGAGATCAACAGCGAGACCGCTGTGAGCGCCTTGACGGGTGCGCTCGCAGCGTCCGACGAACGATTCAACCGCTTTCGTATGGCCGCTTCTGCCATGCGCATTGGGGCGCTGGTGGTGCTGCTGTGGGCGGGGGCCATGTTCTCGCGCCGCCTGCGCACCGAGCTGGCCGAGCAGTCCCGGTTGCAGGACGAAATCACCGCCGCCAACCTGGCGCTGGAAGAAAAAGTACTACAGCGCACCGCTGAGTTGGAAGCCGCCAACCGCCAGCTACAGGCCCTGAGTGCCACGGATGGCCTGACTGGCCTGGCCAACCGCCGAAAATTTGACCAAGAGTGGGAACAAGAATGGTTCCGTGCGGTGCGCCAGTCGCTGCCGCTGGCCGTGGCCATGATCGACGTAGACCAATTCAAGGCCTACAACGATCATTACGGCCACCAATCGGGTGACGTGTGCCTGAAGTTGGTGGCCCAGACCCTGAGCCTCAGCGTGCAGCGCTCGGGTGAGCTGGCGGCGCGTTATGGCGGAGAAGAATTTGTCGTCATATTGCCCGGGCTGAATGCGGCCGAGGCCGCTGCGGTGATGGAGCGCGTGCGCGATGCAGTGCAGGCGCTGGGCCTGCCCCACGCCCGTGCGGCAGTGGCCGGTGTAGTCACCATCAGCGCCGGCGTAGCCGCCTGCGTGCCCCAGCCCGGTGATGACCCTGCCCGCCTGGTGCAAGCCGCCGACGCTGCCATGTACCGCGCCAAAACATCAGGACGCAACCGGGTGGAAGTGGCGCCCGCACTTTGAGTTGCTGCGCCATGCGTTGGGTCTTTTTCAAATGCTCCTGACTTGATAGCTATCACCGAACTATCCGCGGTCTGAAAAGGCAAAAATGCATCTGAAATGTGGGCCGAGCAAAACGATAAAAGAATGTGGTTGCCAATATCGGATGGCGCTCAGCTTGAGCGAGTGGTTGGCCGCACTTTGTGCCTACGTAGAAGACAACATGACAGGACTTGCCAAGCCCTTGCCATGCATTGGTACGGAACGAAGGGTCTCCAGCCATGGCATCGCAGATTCTCCCCAGATCTGTGCGGCGGGCGGTAACTCGTCTCGCTGATCTATGCAGCCGAGACGTAAGTTCAGAACCTTGGGCGTGCCTTCTCCTTCGGTTGCGTACAGCTGTGTTCCGCACTCGGGACAGAAAGCCTGTACTCGCCTATTGCCGCTTTCGGCGACCTTGACATAGTGCTTGGGAGTGCCCGAAATATCTACACTCTCCACCGGTGTCGGTAGCACCGCTCGGAACGGTGCACCAGAGAACGCCTGGCAGTCCGCGCAGTGACACACGAGAACCCGATTGGGGTCGACGGTAGCCGTGAAGGAGATTGCGCCGCAATGGCATTTGCCTGAGATGTTCATGAACGTGTGCTGGGATGCATTTGTGGGGCAAACACTTTGCGTCTATCTGCCGCGACCATGCACCAAGTCAAGGCCAGCAGTGTCATTCGCGGCAGAGGAACCATGTTGAGCTAAACCACCACAGGGGCGGTGGTGTGTGGGTTTTCTGACAGGGGATTGATGCTGCCCTCCCCCAGTTGGGCTTTCATTATGCCCACCGGTCTGGTCTTCGCTGGGGCGATTTTCATCCGTTGGCGCCGCTTTGTTGCGGGGACTTCGGCCAATGGCTTGGCCGGTGGGCTCGTTGTCCGGTCGTTGCCTGCTAGCTTCTGCCCACTAGTGCTGCCTTGGGCAATAGCCAACCCGGGCCTGTGATCGGGCCATGTGCGGCTTGGCTTGTGCCCGTCTGCCTTAGCCCCGCTGGGCAAAACCTGTTGCATGAAGCTGGCCAATACGCACTGGCCCACGGATGCGCAGAGTGCGCTTCTTGCCCCGCGATTTCATTCCTTTCCCAGCCTTCTGTGCCGGGCCGCCGGCAGCAGTGCCGCCATGCGCCACACCAGGGCATGCAACGCAGTGCGCAGCGCAGGGCTTTTGGCCGGTGTGAAGGCCGCGTGCAACACTGCTTGCGGGGTGCTGCGCAGGGCAGTGCGGTCGTTCGCCTGCAGGGCGGCTAGCAGGCGGTCGTGCAGGCGCTGCAAGCGCAGCGCTTCGGCGGGTGACAGGCCCGCGTGCTGTGCTGCCACGGGGGCCATCAGGTGTTGTGCCCAGACCATGTTCGGGCTGAAAGAGGGAGTGCGGTTCATGGCTTTTGGGGCGCTGGGGCGCCGCCCAGGGGGGTGCTCAGCCCATACCAGTTCACCCGGCGCGTCAGCACCATCACCAGGGCCAGAACGGCGAACAATGCAATGGAGCCGACCACCAGCGCGGTCTGCTCCAGTTGCAGCAGCACATACAGCAGGCCGTACAACAGCGCAATACCGGCGCCAAACGGCAGGCCCCGGCGCAGGCTGCCGAGCATATGGCTGGCGTAGTAGCCCAGCAGCAGCACACAGGCCGATGCCGCCACGGCGTAGGACATGCCGAACGGCAGGTGTTCCGACAGGCTCACCAGCAGCAAAAAGAAGCTGCACAGCGCGCTGCCGACCAGCAGGTACTGCACCGGGTGCACGCGCAACCGCAGCATTAATTCGAACAGGCCCACGGCGACGAAGGTCAGGGCGATGAACAGCACGCCGTACTTGGTGGCGCGGTCCGACAGCGAATATGGGTTGACCGGGTCGATAAAGGCCACGCTGAAGCTGTCGGCGCATTCGCGTGCGGCGCCGGGCGGTGGTGCGGTGCCATCGGGGCTGCCGTCTGGCGCTTCGCACACTGGCTTGCCTTGGGCAATGTCTTGCTGCGCGGTGGTGGCGAGCGACGACAGGCGCCAGTTCGCCGTGAAGCCGTCGGCACGCACCTCGCGCTCGGACGGCAGGAAGCGCCCGCTGAATGACGGGTGCGGCCAGGCGCTCTCCAGTTGCACCTCGGTGCGGCTACCCAGCGGCACGATGGACAGGCGGTCGGTGCCCACCAGTTCCAGTTCCAGAGTGACAGCCAGGCCGTCCGCCAGGTCGCGCACCGACTCGGGCAGGGTGGTGTGCAGGCCCCGGCTGTAGGTGGGGTGGAGGGTGCCGGGCTGGAGCGCCAGCTGCTGCTCGCCGAGCAGGAGCTGGGCCGTGCGGATGCCGCGTGCATCGCCCACGGCCAGCATCAGGATGGGGGCGCCGCACTGCATGCGCGAACCCTTCACGGTGGCCTGCGGTTGCAGGCTGGCCAGCGGTGCCCAATGCGCTGCGATCCGGGTCTGGAGCTGGTAGCTGTGCACGCTGTGCAGGCCCCGGGCGCGCTCCTCCAGGGCCGCGCCCGAGCGCAATTGCAGCCGTTCGGGCATGGCCGTCAGCAGAAACTCGCGGCGCTGCTCGACGCTACGCCGTTCGTCCCCCTTGCCGGCCTCCGTGTCCCAGCTTTCCACGCAGGCGCTGTGGATCATCGGGCCCAGCAGGGTCTGCGGCCCGGCCAGGCTGCTGGCCACGCTGTGCTGCGCCAGGCTGCGATAGCGCTGGCGGTCGTGCACCACATCGTCGATCAGGCCCAGGCCGAACAGCAGCAACAGGGTAATGGCGGCCAGCGCGGCCAGTTTGGTGAACCAGGGGTGTTTCAAGACGTCCTCCACAGTGAATGTGCAGGCAGTGTTTTCCCCCGGCGTGAGGCGTCTATGAAGTTTGTGAAGACGATGTGAAGTGGCCAAACCGCCAGGGGTTGGGCACGATCACTCTTGGGCGTCCTCTGCCTGGCGCGCCGGAAAGCGCACCGTAAAGCGCGCCCCGGGGGGCTGCTGCCCCGGGCGTGCGTCTTCCACGGAGATTTCGGCGCTGTGCTGGCGTGCAATCTCCAGCACGATGGGCAGGCCCAGGCCGGAGCCGTCGGCGTCGGTGCCCAGGGCGCGGTAGAAGGGCTGAAAAATCAGCTCGCGCTCGCCCTCGGGCACGCCGGGGCCGGTGTCTTCCACCTGCAGCAGCAGCACGCGGCCAAAAGTGTCGGCCAGCACGCGGGCGGTGATGATGCCGGGTTTCTCGGCACTCGACGGCGTGTAGTTGATGGCGTTGTCCACCAGGTTGCGCACCAGCTCCTTGAGCAGGGTGGGGTTGCCGTCGAGCCAGACACCCGGAGCGCCCGGCTCGGCGCCGTCGTACCCCAGGTCGATGCACTTGTCGAGCGCGCGCGGCACCGAGTCGCGCACCACCTCCATCGTCAGGCGGGCCAGGTCGCAGGGGACGTGGGCCATCTGCACGCTGCCGCCTTCGGCCCGGGCCAGGGCGAGCAACTGGTTGACGGTGTGGGTGGCGCGAATGCTGGAGCGCCCGATCTGCTGTAGCGAGCGTTTGAGTTCGTCGGTGCTGGTGCCTTCGCGCTGCGCCAGGTCGGCCTGCATGCGCAGGCCCGCCAGCGGGGTTTTGAGCTGGTGCGCAGCATCGGCCAGAAAGCGTTTTTGTGNNGTGGCCAGCGAGTCGTTCAGGCGGGTGAGCAGGTCGTTCACCGACGCCACCAGGGGGGCCACTTCCATCGGCACGGTTTTGTGGTCCAGCGGCGAGAGATCGTCAGGGCTGCGCGCGCGGATGCGCTCTTCGAGCTGGTTCAGCGGCTGGATGCCGCGCGCCAGCGCCAGCCACACCAGCAGCACGGCCAGCGGCAGGATGACGAACTGCGGCACCATCACGCCCTTGATGATCTCGGTGGCCAGCACGCTGCGCTTCTCGCGCGTCTCGGCCACCTGCACCAGGGCCAGCGGGGCGCCTTCCAGCTGCAGGCGCACCCAGATGTAAGCCATGCGGATTTCCAGTCCGCGCAGCTCGGCGTCGCGCAGGCGCACCTCGCCGATGGTGGGCACCTCGTCTTCGGGCGGCGCAGGTAGTTCACGCTCGCCGGACAGCAACTCGCCGCGCGGGCCGGTCACCTGGTAGTACACGGTGTCGGAATCGTCGGCACGCAGAATCTCGCTGGCGGGCTGCGGCAGATTGAACTGCGGCTGGCCCTTGTGCACCGACACGAGCTGCGCCAGCGCGTGGGCGTTGTATTCGAGCGCACGGTCGAACGGCTTGTTGGCAATGCCCTGCGCCACCAGCCAGGTCAGCGCCAGGCTCACCGGCCACAGCAGCAGCAGCGGGGTGAGCATCCAGTCCAGGATTTCGCCGAACAGGGAGCGCTGCTCGCGCTGGAAGATCTTCAAGGTCGCTGCCCTGGTTTTGAATGAAAAGTGGCTTTAACGCAATGTGGGTAAGCGCTAGCAGCTACGAAAATAGAAGCAAAAAAAGGCTGTGCTGCAAGGCGCTTGGCCTCGTCCCCGCGGGTGGATACTGGCGCGACCCAGGCCAGCAGCCACCGCGCAAGGGCCGCCTCGCCGCGCTGGTGGCGTCCCACCTCCCGCAGCGCGCAGCGATGCGAGAGAGGGGGGAAGGAGCGCAGCGACACAGGGGGGAGTTCCCAGCTCTAGCCAGGGATTTTTTCCAGGCAATAGCCCAGGCCGCGCACCGTGGCGATGCGGATCGGCCCCTTCTCGATCTTCTTGCGCAGGCGGTGGATATACACCTCGATGGCGTTGTTGCTCACCTCCTCGCCCCATTCGCACAGTCGCTCGACGAGCTGGTCCTTGCTCACCAGGCGCCCGGCGCGCTGCAGCAACACTTCGAGCAGGCCCAGTTCGCGCGCCGACAGCTCGACCATCTTGCCGTCGATGGTGGCCACGCGGCCGGCCTGGTCGTACACCAGCGGGCCGTGCTTGATCGCGCTGCTGGTGCCGCCCATGCCCCGGCGCGTGAGCGCACGCACGCGGGCTTCGA
>DMZZ01000054.1:0-3636 GCA_003484805.1 Comamonadaceae bacterium
CGGCGGCCTCGGGGCGCGGCGGCGGCGGTGGCGCGCAGGGCACGCCGTCCTCGCCCCACGACACATCGGCCGGCAGGATCAGCGTGGCCACCTGGCCGGGCAGGCCGCGTGCGGCGGCGATGGCGTCCACGGCGTCCTGGCAAAGGGCCGCCGTGCTTTGCGAGGTGCGCACGAAGCCGGGCGACACATTGCGCGCCACGGTTTCGATGTCGGACTGCAACTGCGCGTCGTACTGCGTGTGGTGGGTGGCATGGTCGCCCACGATATTGACCACCGGCACCTTGCCCTTGCGCGCGTTGTGCAGGTTGGCCAGGCCGTTGCCCAGGCCGCAGCCCAGGTGCAAGAGCGTGGCGGCGGGTTTGCAGGCCATGCGCGCGTAGCCGTCGGCCGCGCCCGTGGCCACGCCTTCAAAAAGGGCCAGCACGGCGCGCATCTTCGGTTCGCTGTCGAGCGCGGCGACGAAGTGCATCTCGCTGGTGCCGGGGTTGGTGAAGCAGACTTCAATACCGGCATCGACCAGCGTTTTCATCAACGCCTGGGCGCCGTTCAGGGGGGCTGCGGACATGGTGTGTTCCTTCGGAGCTGTCAAGCGGGGACGGTGGTTGGGGTGGCGGGCAGCAGGCGGCGCATGGCCAGGGCAAACAGCAGGCCCCCGGCGTACATGAGCACACCATAGAGCGCGCCGGGAATGGCCATGGCGTCGTCTTGGAGCACGGTGCTGGCAATCACCAGTGCCAAGGCGGCGTTTTGCACGGCGGTTTCAATGCCCAGCGTGACCGACTGGCTGCGCGACAGGCGCGCGGCCCACGCCACGCCAAAGCCCACGCACAGCATGCTGATGTTGAGCAGCAGCGCAAACGGTGCCAGGGTGCTGAAGTTGTCGCGCAGCAGCGCCCAGTTCTTGGCAACGGCCAGCACCACGATGAGCACGAACAGTACCGTGGCCACGCGCGTGGCGCGCGGTTCGAAGCGCCGTGCCCAGGCACTCCAGCGCTGGCGCGCGAACATGCCCAGGCTCACCGGCACGCCCAGCACCAGCGCCACCTGGCCCATCATCAGCCCCACGGGCACGTCCACCGCCCGGGCTGCGCCCAGGTAGTGGCCCAGCGCCCAGGTCACGACCAGGGGCAGGGTGAAGATGGTGGCGACGCTGGCCACGGCGGTGAAGCTCAGCGCCAGCGCCACGTCGCCGCGCGCGAGGTAGGTGAGCAGGTTGGAGGTGCTGCCCGTGGGGCAGGCTGCCAGGATCATGAAGCCCACGGCAAACACCCCCGTCATGCCCCAGGCACTGAGCAGGAGGAAGCACGCCAGCGGCAGCAGCACGAAGTGGCACACCACCCCCACCAGCAGCGCGCGCGGCTGGGCAAAGATGCGCCGGAAGTCGCCCACCGTCAGCCCCAGGCCGAGCGAAAACATGATGAAGGCCAGGATGAGCGGCAGCAGCACGCCTGAAACAATGTCGCCTTGCATGGGGGTCTCCTCAGCGTCCAGTGGTGATGGAGCGCGCTGCCGCGCGTGCGGTGAGGATGCAGCCGGGCAGGAAGGTGCCCTCCAGCGAGCGTTTGCCGTTGGCGCCGCCGCCGCCAAAACCCGCCGCTTCGCCCACGCTGTACAAACCGGCGATGGGCTGATCGGTGCCATCGAGCACGCGGCTCGCCAGGTCGGTGCGCAGACCGCCCAGGCTCTTGCGCGTGATGAGCTGCATCTGGATGGCGATGTAGGGCCCCGTGCCGGGCTTTTGCAGCGGCGCGGGCGCGCAAGTGCGCAGCTTGTCCGGCCCCCACTGGCGCGCGTGCAGGATGCGGCGGATCTGGTCGTCGTTGTGCAGCTTGGCACCGTTCGCAAAATTGGCGTCAAAGGTGTCGGCTGTGGCCTGCAGCACGGCGGGCTGTACGTCCTGCGTGCCGGTGAGCTGGTTCATCCTGGCGGCCAGGCCGGCGAGCGTGTCGTCCACGAGGAAGTGCTTGCTCTCGGTGGCCATCTGCTTCACCAGCCGGTGGTTGCCCAGCAGCGTCTCTTTCAGGAACTGCGGGAACTGCATGTCGCGGATGCGCTGGTTGTGCTCGGCGCCGGAGATGGCGAATTCCTTCGTCGCGATGCGCCAGTTCAGCAGGTGCCAGGTCCAGGGCTTCTCCTGCTCGGCCACGCGCTGGCACAGCCAGTGGGTGTCGAAACCGGTGACCAGCGGTTCGGGGCCGATGCGTTCGCCCCGGTGGTTGAGCCACAGCGCCGATTTACACGGAATGGTGGACAGGCCATGTCCCTCGAAATGCGGGAACGGGTGCGGAAAGCCGGCGGCGTAGTTCCACATTTCGCCTGCATGGGTGATGCGCGCGCCCAGCGCGTCGGCCACCCAGTGGTGCATCTTGCCGTCGGCGAACGGGTGCGCGCCGTTGAGCATCGTGGCGGGCAGGGGGCGGTCTTTGGGCCAGTTGGCGCGGGTCTGCGCGTGGCCACCGTTGATGCCGCCCATGGCCAGCACCACCACGGGGGCTTGCAGCAGCAGCTCGACACCGGTGTCCTCGTTCACTGCCAGTACGCCCGAGGTACGCCCCTGTTGCGAGTCCAGCGCGCTGGCGCGGTGGCGGTGCAGCACCGTGAGCCGCCCGCCGGTGTCGGCTTGGTGCATCGCAGCGATCATGCGGCGCGTGAGTTCGCGTGCGGTGCCCCAGATGATGTGGTAGCGCGGCACGCTGTTGCCCTCGCCATGCCGCCCCCGCTCGACCCAGTTGACCGCGGGCATGAACTTCACGCCCTCGCCCAGCAGCCAGTCGTACACCTCGGCGCGTGAGTGCTCGGCGTAGTGGCGCGCCCATTGCAGCGGCAGCGCGTCGCCGGGGTCCAGTTCGCCAAAGCGGATCCAGTCACGCAGCGCGGTCTCGGGGGTGTCGGGAATTTTCATGCGCGCTTGCAGCGCCGTTCCCACCAGGGCCATGCCGCCAAAGGCCCACAGGGCCAACCCCCCCAGGCGTTCGGGGGTGTCTCGGTCCACCAGCGCAACGCTGCGCCCCGCGCGCAGGGCTTCGAGTGCGGTGACGATGCCGGCCAGCCCGCCGCCGACGATCACCACATCATGGTGCTGTGCTGCCATGGTTTGTCTCCTGGTTGTGGAACCTGTGCGGTTCTCTGTGGGGTTCTTTGTGCGCCAGACGATAGCGTCTTATGATCTGTACTACCTTGACTTTGGAGCCCACGCATGCTGACCTCAGAGCCCAGTGTGGCCATGAGCTGGGTGAACACCGTGGTGGCCGCTGCCGAGCGCCAGGGCCTGGCGCGCGATCTGCTGCTGGCCCGGGCAGGCCTGCCGCCCGGCTGCCTGGAGGGGCCGCGCTGGCCCATCGACGACATCACGCGCCTGTGGCGTGCTGCGGCCGAGCTCACGGCAGACCCGTCCTTCGGGCTGAACGCGGGGCGCACCGTGGGGCCGGGCAGTTTCAATGTGGTGAGCTACATCCTGCTGTCGTCGGCCACGCTGCGCGCCGGTCTGGGCGTGCTGCAGCAGTACCAGCGGCTCATCAGCGACGGCGGGCGGTTCCAGATCCTCGCGGGCGAGCGCCAGAGCTGGGTGGTGTACCACCCGCAGCAGGGCAGCCTGGCCTTCAGCCCCCACCAGGTCGAGGCCGTGCTGGCAGCCAC
>DMZZ01000386.1:0-1962 GCA_003484805.1 Comamonadaceae bacterium
CGCCGCGCTCTCGCGTCTGGACGCCACGCGCAACAACATCATGACGGTGGAAGACCCGATCGAGTACGAGCTGCCCGGCGTCGGCCAGACGCAGGTCAACAGCAAGATCGACCTGACATTTGCCAAGGCCCTGCGCGCCATCCTGCGCCAGGACCCGGACATCATCATGATCGGCGAGATCCGCGACTTCGAGACCGCACAGATTGCCATCCAGGCCTCGCTCACCGGCCACCTGGTGCTGGCCACGCTGCACACCAACGACGCCGCCAGCGCCGTCACGCGCCTGACCGACATGGGCGTGGAGCCGTTTTTGCTGTCGTCCTCCCTGCTGGGCGTGCTGGCCCAGCGCCTGGTGCGCAAGGTGTGCCATGCCTGCGGCGGCAAGGGCTGCGAGGCCTGCGGCCACACGGGCTACGCGGGCCGCACGGGAGTGTTCGAGCTACTGGTGACCAACGATGCCATCCGGGCGCAGATCCACAACCAGGCTTCCGAAGCGGAGATCCGGGCGGCTGCGCTGGCGGATGGCATGACGCTGATGCGGGACGATGGCGAGCGGCTCATTGCTGCGGGCATCACGAGCCGCGAGGAAGTGCTGCGAGTGACGCGGGATTGATTTTTGAGTGTTTGTGGGCTCTGGCGCTTATGCCGCAATCGCCAAAAGCTATTTTTTGATTGCATGGCCGCGCAATACCAGCAAGCGCCAGAGTGCAAAAAATTCCGATACCCTCACCGCCCCCCACCCGCATTCTCCGGCGCCGTCATGTCCGGCCCCGACTGTGTGCGCAGCACGCGCAAACTGCTGTCGGTCACCACGGTGAACATCATGGCGGTGTTCGGGCCGTCGAGGTAACGCCAGTCGTGGTGGGTTTCCTGCTTCAGGTCAAACGGCGTGACCTTGGCGGGCTTGCCCAGCAGGCGGCGCACCTCGGCCATGTCCATGCCGGGCTGGATGCGCGCGAAGTTTTGGGGTGTGAGCACCTGGCGCACCGCGACCAGGCGGCCATCGGCGCCGATGTCGATCATGTAGTTCACCTGCCCGGCCGGCTGGCGGTTGTACTCAAAGGTGCGCAGGCCGTCCGCGTCCCACACGTTGTCGGGCACGCCAAAGCGGTCGCGCACATCCACCTCGGTGGAGCGGCCCGGCTCCAGTTCGCTGATGCGCTGGGGATCGCAACCCGCCAGCACGGCCAGCGCCACGGCGGCGGCAAAAAGGGTTCTGAGAAGTGTCATGGCGGTCCCCGGTAAAATTCAGCGCCACAGCTTAGCCCAAACCACCATGTCCATCTTTGCCCGCCCCCACTACACCTCCGACACCACCCAGTTCATCGACCAGCTCAAGAAGCAGCGCCCCGAGCTGGACGCCCAGCAGCAGGTCGGCCGCGCGCTGCTGTGGGACAAGCAGGTAGACCGTAGTCTGTGGCAGCAGTTCAAGGCCGCACAGGTGCCGCAAAAGCCCTACACCTACCAGACGGACCCGGACAACCATTAATATAGTAATTGGCCTCCAGCGCTTATTTCTCAAACGCTGATAGCTATCATTTCAGAAGCAACCATGGGTAGCACCACCCACGCCGCGGCCCACGTCCTGCCCCATACCCTGGGCCCGGCGGCACCGGGCGCCATGCCCAACGTGGTGGACCAGGTGGCGCTTGCGCGCCTGTACGGCGAACCGCTGTTTGCGCTGCCCACCGACCTCTACATCCCGCCGGACGCGCTGGAGGTCTTCCTGGAGGCCTTCGAGGGGCCGCTCGACCTGCTGCTCTACCTGATCCGCAAGCAGAACTTCAACATCCTCGACATCCCGATGGCCGGGCTCACGCGCCAGTACCTGGCGTATGTGGAAGAAATCCGCAGCCGCAACCTGGAGCTGGCGGCCGAATACCTGCTGATGGCGGCCATGCTCATCGAGATCAAGTCGCGCATGCTGCTGCCCCCGAAGAAGCAGGCCGGCGCCGATGAGGC
>DMZZ01000386.1:2020-6415 GCA_003484805.1 Comamonadaceae bacterium
CTGGACCTGCAGGAGGCCTGGCGCGACATCCTCAAGCGCGCCAAGCTCGTGCAGCACCACAAGATCACGCGCGAGGAGTTGTCGGTACGCGAATACATGAGTCAGGTGCTCAAGGCGTTGCAAGGTCAGCGCTTCGTGGAGTTCGAGTCGTTGTTCGACCCGGAAAAAGGCTCCACCGTGCTCGTAGTGACCTTCATCGCCCTGCTGGAACTGGCCAAGGAAACGCTGATCGAGATCACCCAGGCCGAGGCCTTCGCACCGATTTACGTCCGGCTGGCCTACACGCCGGTCTGAAATCCCTTTTTCACCGCCACGGCCCGTGCCGCGGCACGCAACATCACAACGGACCCCATGGCATCGCACGACTTCGACGTTCTCATCGTGGGCAGCGGCCTCGCCGGCCTGTCCACCGCCCTGCACCTGGCGCCCACGCACCGCGTGGCCGTCATCACCAAGCGCGAGCTGCAGGACGGCTCCAGCGGCTGGGCCCAGGGCGGCATTGCCGCCGTGCTGGCCGACGACGACAGCTTTGCCGCACACATCCAGGACACCCTGGTGGCCGGTGCCGGCCTGTGCGATCTGGCCGCCACGCGCTTCGTGGTGGAAAACGCGCCCGAGTCCATCGGCTGGCTGCGCGGGCTCGGCGTGCCGTTCACGCTGGAGGGCGAAGACCTGCACCTCACGCGCGAGGGCGGCCACAGCGCACGCCGCATCGCCCATGTGACCGATGCCACCGGCGCCGCCGTGCAGAAGACGCTAATGCAGGTGGTGCGCAGCACGCCCGGTATCACGGTGTTCGAGCACCACACCCTGGTGGACCTGATCACCAGCCGCAAGCTGGGCCTGGCGGGCCAGCGCTGCCTGGGCCTGTACGCGCTCGACGCGGCCAGCGACGAGGTGGTGACCTTCCGCGCACCGCAGACCATCCTGGCCACGGGCGGCGCGGGCAAGGTGTACCTCTACACCACCAACCCCGACACCGCCACCGGCGACGGCATTGCCGCCGCCTGGCGCGCGGGCTGCCGCGTGGGCAACATGGAGTTCATCCAGTTCCACCCCACGGGGCTGTACCACCCGCACGCCAAGTCGTTCCTCATCAGCGAGGCGGTGCGCGGCGAAGGCGGCAAGCTGCTGCTGCCTGACGGCACGCGCTTCATGCCCCAGCACGACGAGCGCGCCGAACTGGCGCCGCGCGACGTGGTGGCCCGTGCCATCGACTTCGAGATGAAAAAGCACGGCCTGGACTGCGTGCACCTGGACATCTCGCACCAGAGCCCGGAATTCCTGCAGGAGCACTTTCCCAACATCCTGGCGCACTGCGCCGAGCTGGGCATCGACATCACCCGGGAGCCCATCCCCGTGGTGCCCACGGCGCATTTCACCTGCGGTGGCGTGCTCACCGACCTGGCTGGCCGCACCGACCTGCCCGGGCTTTACGCCGTGGGCGAGGTGGCCTGCACCGGCCTGCATGGCGCCAACCGCCTGGCCAGCAACTCGCTGCTCGAATGCATGGTGTTCGCCCGTGCGGCCGCGCAGGCCATCGCGGCGGCGCCGCGCGTGCAGATTCCGGCGCTGCCGCGCTGGGACGACAGCCGCGTGCAGGACGCCGACGAATCCGTGGTCATCTCGCACAACTGGGACGAGCTGCGCCGCTTCATGTGGGACTACGTGGGCATCGTTCGCACCAACAAGCGCCTGGAGCGCGCGGCGCACCGCATCGCGCTGTTGCAGGGCGAAATCCACGAGTTCTATTCGCACTTTCACATCACGCGCGACCTGCTGGAGCTGCGCAACCTCGTGCAGGTGGCCGACCTGATCGTGCGTTCGGCCCAGATGCGCCGCGAGAGCCGCGGCCTGCACTACAGCCGCGACTATCCTGAACTGGCCGCACCGGCCGCGCCCACCATCCTCGTCCCCCCCGTTACCCATTGATTCCATTTCCAAACCATTTGGAAACGGAATACCTACCCCTGGAAACCGCCATGTACCGCACCCTGCTCAAATCCAAGATCCACCGCGTCGCCGCCACGCACTGCGAGCTGCACTACGAGGGCTCCTGCGCCATCGACGAAGACCTGCTCGACGCCGCCAACCTCTGCGAAAACGAACAGGTCCACATCTGGAACATCAACAACGGCGAACGCTTCATCACCTACGCCATCAAGGGCCAGCGCGGCAGCGGCATGATCTCGGTGAACGGCTCGGCCGCGCGCCGGGCCAGCGTGGGCGACCTGCTCATCATCGCGGCGTTTGCCCAGGTGCCAGAGGATCAGGTGGCTGCGCACCGCCCGCAGCTCGTGTTTGTGGACGCCCACAACCGCCAGACCGCACTGCGCGACCACGTACCGACGCAAAAGGACTGATATGCCCCACCTCACCGTTGAATACTCGTCCAACCTCACCGGCTTCCCCGAGACCCAGGTACTCGCCGCGCTGAACCAGGCTGTCACTGGCAGCCCCGAGGTGGCCGACGAGGCCGACCTCAAGAGCCGCTGCGTGGCGCAAAGCGGCTACGCCATCGGCACGGCACCCGAAGGCCGCGCCTTTGTGCATGCGCAGTTGCGCCTGCTCTCGGGCCGCACGCCCGAGGCCAAGCAGGATTTCTCCGAACGCATCGCCGCCGTGCTGCGCCGCCTCACCCCCCGCCCCGCCGGGATGCTGGTGCAATTGAGCGTCGAGATCGTGGACATGGACCGTCCGTCGTACGTCAAGGAGCGGTTGTAATTTTTTGTCTCGCTCCCTTTCCCCTCGCGGGAGAGGGTTGGGGAGAGGGGGCGAATCCCCGGCGCCGCTGCTGATGCCCTCACAGCCCCCCGCACGCCCCCACTGCTCCCTCTGCCTGCGCCCGCAGCGTGGCTGCCTCTGCCGATGGGTGACCCCGGTGGAGCACACGGTGGAGGTGCTGATCCTGCAGCACCCGCAGGAGGTGGCGCAGGCCAAGGGCAGCGCCCGGCTCCTGCACCTGTGCCTGCCCCACAGCCGCATGGTGGCGGGCGAAGTCTTTGACGAAACCGCCCTGCGCGCCCTGCTGGCCGGTCCGCGGCAGTCGGTGCTGCTCTACCCCGATACGCCGCAGGGCAGCACCCTGGGCCTGTCAGCGCCACCCCCGCTGGCACCCGGCGCTCTCAGCGACCCAGCCCGGCTGCGCCTGGTGGTGCTCGACGGCACCTGGCGCAAGAGCCGCAAGATGCTCTACTGCAACCCGCTGCTGCAACTGCTGCCACGCCTGCCGCTGCAGGGCCTGCCTGTCTCGCGCTACCGCATCCGCAAGGCGCACCGCGCCGACCAGCGGTCCACCCTGGAAGCCACCTGCGCCGCGCTGGCGCACCTGGAGCGCGGCCCGGAACGCTTTGAACCCCTGCTCGCGGCGTTCGACGGGTTTGTAGCGCAGCAACTGGCAATGCGGCCCCAAGGATGGTCGGCATAACCCTTGCGTTTCCGTGGCGCAAACACCACGCCGCCGCGACGGCGACGCGCGGTCCACCGAAACCACGCACGACCCCGAAGGGGGCCGCCATCACCCGGGGCTGCGTCCCCCTGAAGGGTACAGAGCGCTCATGTACTGACGGACCTTGTCGTTCATGGGATTGAGCTCGCGCACGCGCTCGAGCAACTCCAGCACCTCGGTCATCAGGGCATCGCTCTTGCCCTCTGCCCGCATCTGACCGATCAGCAGGCCGCACAGGTTCATCATCACCACCTCGCTGCCCGGGAGGTTCTGCAGGGCCGTGCGCAGCAGCCGCGCACCCTCCGCAAACTGGCCCTGCTTGGCCAGCATCACGCCCTGGTTGTTGATCTGGATGACCTCCTCGCGCGACTCGGCAATGAGCGAGCGCCCCTCGGTCCCCATCTGCGCCTGTTCAAAGAGTTCCTCCACCTTGTTCGACAGCCGGGTGTCTTCATGGTGGTTTTTCACCAGATCACGCATCAGGCCAAACGCCTGGTCCTTGCGCCCCAGCGCCAGCATCGCCTGGGCTACCTCGATGGCTGCGTCCTGGCTGAGCTTGCCGGGCTGACTGGCCAGCAACTGCTCGGCCTGGGCCATGGCGGCGTCGGACAGGTCTTGCTGCCCGGTCTTGCGGTACACCGCACTTTCGACTGCGGCCGCCTGGATCGCCACATCGGTGCTGTCCTTGAAGACCCCCTTGGTGCGTGTCAGTACCTTCAGGGCTTCGTCGGGGGCATCGCTTTCCGACAGCACCTTGGCCAGTGCGACGTAGGCCGTGGGGTTCTTGTTCGAGGAGAACTCGCTGATCTTGATGGTGCGCTCGAAGGCAGCCTGCGCCACGCCCAGATCGCCATTCTTGTGTGCCGTCTCGCCCAGCACCTTCTGGCGGCTGGCCGAATTGGGCGAGAGCTTCACCGCATCCAGCAACACCTGCTGGGCCCGCCCCC
>DMZZ01000253.1:0-2832 GCA_003484805.1 Comamonadaceae bacterium
GTTTTTTGTGCGGGGGAAATGCTGGATTGGGAGGCCCGGACTGGCGGCTATCTGCTGACGGCATGTCTGTCGACCGGCGTGCGTGCGGGCAGGGGGGCTGCACAGTGGGTGCATTCACGCAGGCAGCCAGGTCCCTGAGCCGTGTGGCGGGTTCTCCTGTCAGCGCCGCGGCAGTGGGGGAATGGCAATTGCATTGCTGCATTTCAGGGAGAGATGCTCTAAACTGAATCGTATGTGCACCATCGTTCCACTGCGCCCATGAACTCCTCGTCGACGGTGGTCTTCGCCGATCTCACGGGCAGCACGCCGCTGTACGAGACGCTTGGCAATCAGCGAGCTACCGAAACGGTCATGCGGCTGACGCAGTGGATGGGCGACGTCATGCTGGCACACGGGGGGCGTGTCGTGAAGAAGCTCGGCGACGGTGTGTTGGGCGTGTTTGGCACTGCTGCACAGGGCGTTGGCGCATCCACCGAGCTGCAACGCAGCCACCAGATTCATCTTCTGCGCTGGCCTGCAGTGGCCCGTATGGAAATGCACGTCGGTGTGGCCACGGGGGAAGTCCTGGAGGTGGACGGAGACGTTTACGGCGATGCCGTCAACGTCGCTTCGCGCCTGTGCGAGCGCGCTGGCCCGGGGGAGATCTGGACGACCGATGTCACGGCGCAGGGTGCGGGCGTTGTGCCCGCTGTGCAGTTTCGCAAGCTGGGCGTGTTTGAACTGCGGGGGAAATCCGAGCCGCAGACCATCTACCAGGCCGAATGGCGCGATAACGACAGCCCCGAAATGCTGACCATGCAGGCGGGATTGCACAGCGCGATTGCCCCGCTCGATTCCTTTTTCGGAACCATCCAGTTGTCATGGCAAGGGGAAAGTCTGAGCTATTCATCGGCCGATGTTCCGGTGCACCTGGGCCGGTCCAGTTCGGCGCAGCTGTGCATCACCGATCCGCGTGTCTCGCGCATGCATGCCCGCATCGATTGGCACAACGGCGCCTTCACGTTGACGGATGTCAGCAGCTTTGGCACCTGGGTGTATTACGAAGGGGGTGATGCGGTGGTGGCGTTGCGGCGCGACGCCTGCCGGCTCTATGGAACCGGCCAGATTGCGCTGGGCATGCCTTTCGAAGCGGGGGCTCCCTCGGTCGATTTCCGTGTCGTGGGCAGCAGCATGCGCCTGGGCTGAGTGTTTCCCATGCACAGGCAGCGTCTGCCAAAACAGTTGCGCTCGCCATCCATGATCCACAGGGAGGACTGCCATGTTTGAACGTCTTCGGAGTGTGTTCACGCGGGGGGCAACGTCTGCCGCAGACCGCAGCATTGCGACCGCCACGCAGCTTTCGCAGTGGGCGAAGGGACAAGGCTGGTCGTTCGCTTTCCAGGGTGAGCCGGCACAGTTCCATCTCGGGGGCGTGGCGGTGGGACAGCCTTGGCGCATGGAGAGCGGCGCGCCAGCGCGGGATTACATCCATGGCACGGAACTACGTGCACGTGCGGACGTGCGTGTGGCACCCGAAGTGGCGCTGATGGTGATCAGCCGGTCGCTCAAGGAGGAGCTGGAGGGGCGTGTTTACGGCGCCATTACCGACACCCTGCAGACGGCCGTGGATGACAGCCTGCCACAGGAAATGCGCTGGCTGGCCATATATGAAGAGCTGCGCTGGCCGGAGCTGCCCACCTCGTTCTCTCGCCTGTTCGCGGTGGTGGGTGACCGAACCGATGATGCCCAGCGCTGGGTGAATGCGGCCGTGGTCTCGCACCTGTTGATGGAGCGGGTACCGGCGGAACGCGTGCAGGCTCCGCTGCTGCTGATGCTGGGCGATGGCAAGGTGGCGCTGCGCATGCAGACGACCGCACGCCACCTGCCCGATCTCCGGTATGCGACGGCTCTGCTGACCACGGCCGCTGCCGTGGCTGCACAGAACCTGCCGCTGTGCGGCGATTCGCAACCCGATACGCTGCCCCCGGGCTGAGAATGCCCGGCCTGTGGCCGGGCATTGCCTCAGTGGGCCTTCGGAGGTGCGTACTTGCCCAATTCCATCTTGGCGATGGCGTTGCGGTGCACTTCGTCCGGGCCGTCGGCAAAGCGCAGGGTGCGTGCCTGGGCATAGGTGAATGCGAGCGGGAAATCGTCGCTCACACCGCCACCGCCATGGGCCTGAATGGCCCAGTCGATCACCTGGCAAGCCATGTTGGGGGCGACGACCTTGATCATCGCGATCTCGGACTTGGCGACCTTGTTGCCCGCCACGTCCATCATCCAGGCCGCCTTGAGCGTGAGCAGGCGGGCCATGTCGATCTTGCAGCGTGCTTCGGCGATGCGCTCCTGCGTGACGCCCTGCTGTGCCACCGTCTTGCCAAAGGCCACGCGTGCCATGGAGCGCTTGCACATGAGTTCCAGTGCGCGCTCAGCCAGGCCGATCAGGCGCATGCAGTGGTGGATGCGTCCGGGGCCCAGGCGCCCCTGGGCGATCTCGAAGCCGCGGCCTTCACCCAGCAGGATGTTGGAGGCCGGCACGCGCACGTTCTCGAACAGCACTTCGGCGTGGCCGTGTGGCGCGTCGTCGTAGCCGAACACATTGAGCGCGCGCACGATCTTCACGCCGGGCGTGTTGGCGGGCACGAGGATCATGCTTTGCTGTGAGTGGCGCGGTGCGTCCGGGTTGGTCTTGCCCATGGTGATGAACACCGAGCAGCGCGGGTCCATGGCACCCGATGTCCACCACTTGCGGCCATTGATCACGTAGTCGTCGCCGTCACGCTAGATGCGGGTGGCGATGTTGGTAGCGTCGCTCGATGCCACTTCGGGTTCGGTCATGGCGAAGGCTGAGCG
>DMZZ01000345.1:0-17676 GCA_003484805.1 Comamonadaceae bacterium
CTGTCCGGCGACACCCTGGCCGAACTGGCGCGCAAGCACCAGGTGGCCGAGCACGTCATCTCGCGCCTGTCGGGCTTCATGGACTTCGAGGCCCTGCGCGCCGTGGCCGACGGCGTGGCGTTGAACCTCGAAACCATGCAGGATGCCGAAACCAGTGCCGCACTGCTGCAGACCCGGCTGCGCGAACTCTCCGCCACCGGCATCCCCGCCGAGGTGGCCGCCGAGTTCGACGCCCGCACCGACAAGCCTTTGCTGCGCATCAGCCGCCGCCACCACGGCAACGTCAAGAGCAGCGTCATCACGCAGGACTTCGTCAACGGCGCCGACTACGCCGCCCTGGCCGAAGCCGCCAACACGTTCCGTGGCCTGCTCGGCGAAGGCGCCCGCGTGCAGCGCGGCGAAGGCGAGCGCCAGAAGGAAGAAAAGGCCAGCGACTTCCGCCAGGCCATGCAATGGCTCATCTCGGAAGCCGAACGCACCACCAGCCGCCAGCGCTACAAAGGCCTGGGCGAAATGAATCCCGAACAACTCTGGGAAACCACCATGGACCCGCAGGTGCGCCGCCTGCTGCGCGTGCAGATCGACGACGCGATCGAGGCCGACCGCGTGTTCACCATGCTGATGGGCGACGAGGTGGAGCCACGCCGGGATTTCATCGAGACGAATGCGCTGCGGGCGGGGAATATCGATGTCTGATTTTGTAGTGTAGGTAGACGCATAAGCTGAGAAAAAAGACCCATGAGTTGAGAAACTTGTGGGTCTTTTGCTTTGGGCTGTCTAAAAATATCCGGTATTTGATGCGCCCCATACTCAGGTGATTCCACCTGTTCGCCTTCCTACTACGTCAGGCACGAGGACAAGCGGATAGCCTTGTTTCGTGTTGAGCCGACGCGTGCAGTTCGAGCAGCTGTACAGGTGGGGCAGGAATACGCCATCACCCAGGGTGCATCCGGCAAAGTTTTGCTGGCGTTTTCTCAGCCACTCAGCGTTGGCTACGACCAAATTCGAGACCAACTCTGGGCAGCGTCCTATGGAGAGCGTGACCCCGAGACGGCATCGGTTGCCGCGCCCGTGTTTGGGGTCACGGGGGAGCTACAGGGGGCGCTGACACTTTCCGGTCCTCGGGACCGGTTAGCCCAACCAGAAGCCATGTACAAAGCCTGCTGCCAAGTTCTTGAAGCCGCGAAGGAGGGCACTCATGCCCTGGGGGGTGAGTCCCATAGATTCGGTATAGGGATAGAAGCGCTCTCTGTTGGGCGCTTCGTGTAACGGACTTGGGGGATATGCGACGGACGCCGGCTTGACCGTCCAAAACCGGTCCTGGACCGCCAATCTTCTAGGGGCAGAGAAGAGCAGCAAATCAAGGCTATAGTGCTTTTACAGATGTACACGACCCTTGACAGTGATTCCCACTCTGTTTTGATGGGGGACGACACCTGTCGGTTGGCTCACTGACACTCTGTAAAACAGCCCTGTAGAAATTTCTCAGCTTATGCGTCCAAAGTTCTCAGGTTATGCATCCCCACTCTGCGTAACTCGTTGATATAAGCCCCGAAATTCTCGCCTTATGAGGTCACCTACAATTTATTCACCATGAAATGCGAAAACGCTGCTTTCAATTTTCATGGTGTTTGATAGCATGGCGGCATGTTGATCGAACGCCGCCGCCTCATTGACCAGCTCACGCGGCGGCTCCAATCCTTTCGTGCAGTCGAACTGGTGGGCCCCCGGCAAGTGGGCAAGACCACGCTGGCGCGTCATTTCATCGACGTCACCAGCCCTCAATATTTCGACCTTGAGGACCCTGTCTCGCGCCAGCGGTTGACAAATCCAATCAGCACGCTTGCAGGTCTGCAAGGCCTGGTGGTGATTGATGAAATCCAGCACCTGCCAGCACTGCCTGAGACGCTGCGTGTGCTGATGGACCGGCCCGGGCATATGCATCAGAACGGCCAGTACCTTCTTCTGGGAAGTGCCTCACCCCGCGTGATGCACAAAAGCGAATCACTGCTGGGGCGTGCAGTGACATTGGAAGTCAGTGGCTTTGATATCAGCGAGACGGGCGCAGATGCTCAATCAGTGCAGCAACTCTGGCTGCGCGGCGGATTCCCAGCAGCCTATCTTGCGGCAGATGACACTGTCAGTACCCAATGGCGCACCGCCGCCATCCAGCGCCACGTCAGCAGCGATCTGCCGCTACTCGGAATGAATGCACCCGCTCCGTTGATGACGCGGTTTTGGCAGATGCTAGCCCACTACCATGGCCAGACGTGGAACGCTGCCGAGCCGGCGCGGTCATTGGGCATCACGGAGCCCACCGTGCGACGGTACCTGGACTACCTCACGCAGACCTTCATGGTTCGCCAGTTGCAGCCGTGGCATGCCAATCTGGCCAAGCGGCAGGTCAAGGCGCCCAAAATCTATTTCCGCGATACAGGCTTGCTGCATGCGCTGCTAGGCATCCGAAGCCTGCCGCACCTGTTGGCGCACCCGCTCAGCGGCGCAAGCTGGGAGGGGTTTGCGCTAGAGCAGGTCCTGCGTATAGCCCAACCCGACGAAGCCTATTTCTGGGCAACCCACCAGGGTGCAGGGCTGGACCTTCTGCTGTTCAAAGACGGGCGGCGCGTGGGCGTGGAGTTCAAGCGCAGCGATGCCCCCAAGCTCACGCCCAGCATGCGCATCGCCATGGACGACCTGCAATTGGATGCCCTGTATGTGGTCTATCCGGGCCCGCACCGTTATGCGTTGGCCCCCCAGGTAGAAGCCGTGCCTTTGACCGCGCTGTTGGCATGAGTCCATGAAAGCCCCGCACTGAACCGACCTATGGCCACCCTCAACCAGCAACGCACCCACAAATACATCGCCGCCCGCCAGCAGCACCCGGCGTGGCTGCTGCTGGCATCGCGGCGGGCACCGTTGGTGCTGAGCTGCTTGGATGCGCTGTTCGAGCACCAGCGCGACGGTGTGCTGTTTGACGCGGCCGTGCAGGCGCTGGCGGAAATGCTGGCGGTGCATGCCAACGATGTGGAGTTTGAAATCGACAGCGCCGACACCCTGAGCCAGGCACGGCGCGAGGTGCGCGAGTGGATACGGCGCGGGCTGGTGGTGGAGCGCGAAGGGCGCGTGTTCGAGACCGATGCGCTGAAGACCGCGCTGCGTTTCATCGCGCAGCTCGATGGGCGCATGATGACCTCCACGGCGTCGCGGCTGGCGGTGGTGCAGCGCGAGATCGACAGCCTGGCCGCCGCGCTCGACCCTGACCCCCAAAGCCGCACCGAGCACCTGCAGCGCCGCATGGCCGACCTGCAGCAGCAGCTGGACGATGTGCAGGCCGGGCGCATCACCACCCTGACGAGCGAGCAGGCCGTGGAAGGCATTCGCGAGGTGTATGCGCTGGCCACCAGCCTGCGCGCAGACTTTCGGCGGGTGGAGGATTCGTGGCGCGATGCCGACCGTGCGCTGCGCGAAGCCATCATCAGCGCCCGCCACCACCGCGGTGCCGTGATGGACCAGTTGCTCGACGGCCACGCCAAGCTGCTCAACACGCAAGAGGGCCGCGTGTTCGACAGCTTCCACCAGCAGCTGTCCCACCAGACCGAGCTGACCGAGATGCGCCGGCGCATCCGCCAGATCCTGGCGCATCCGGCGACGGATCAGGCACTCGATGGCCTGCAGCGCAGCACGCTGCACCTGCTGGTGCAGCAGCTCATCAAGGAAGCCAAGGTGGTGCAGGCCGTGCGTGCGCGCAGCGAGCGCGAGGTCAGCCAGTTCATGAAAACCGGCCAGGCGGCCGAGAACCAGCGCGTGGGCCAGCTGCTCAATGAGGTGCTGGAGCAGGCCCTGCGCATCGACTGGCAGCGCATGGCGGTGCGACGCCAGAGCGCCCCTCTGCCACCGCTGGGCGTGGCCCTGGGCAGCGTGCCGCTGGTGGAGCGCCTGCGCGCCAAGTCGCTCGACGGCGGCGAGCAGGCCGCGCTGCTGCTGACCACCGAATATGCCGACCTGGGCCAGATGGAGAGCGAGTTCTGGCAGGCCTTTGAGGGGCTGGACCGCGACGCCCTGGTGCAGCGCACCTTGCAGGTGCTGGCGGATCGCGGCCAGCCCATGACACTGGCCCAGCTGGCCGCAGCACTGCCCCCGGGCGAGCACGACCTGGAGACTTTTGCGCTGTGGCTGGCCATGGCGCGCGAGGCGGGCGTGGACCTGCAGCCCGGCGAGGAGCCGGTCGACACGCAGGACGGCCGCCAGCACTGGCGCTTTACCGTGCCGCGCGTGGCGCTGGATGGCGCACAACTGGCGCACATGGACTGGGAGCTTTGATGGAGCAGGAACCCGATATCTTTGACCGCATGGCTGCACAGGGCCCGGCACCGCAGTCTGTCGAATTGCTACAAAATAGTGAGCTGCCAGCGATTTCCAATCAAGGGCTTGAGGCCAATAACGTATCAAGAACACCGCTGACCCTGCGCCAAGCGCTACAGTTTTTGTTAGCGCACGGCTGGCTCGAATCTGCCACCAAGCCGAAGCTGTTCAACCTGATTGCGGCGCAAACCACACTGCTCGATGCGCTGCTGGAGCCGCTGGACCTGCGCGTGGTGGTGGATGACGTGCGCGGCCTGGCCTTTCTGGCCGTGGTGCCCGACTACGCGGGCGACGATGCCGACGAGAGCGAGCAGGATGACTGGACACACCCGCTGATGCGACGCCAGCGCCTGACGCTGGAGCAGTCTTTGCTGCTGGCCATCTTGCGGCGCGAGTTTTTGCAGCGCGAGCAGGAAAGCGGCACCGGCACCCCGGTGCGCATCACCGTCGACAGCCTGCTGCCGCAGCTGGAGACCTACCTAGGCAGCACGGGCAGCGACATGCAGGAGCGCAAGCGCCTGGGCCAGTTGCTGGAAAACCTGCGCACCCATGGCATGGTGTCCGACGTGGATGCGCAGGACTGCATCACCATCCGCCCCATGATCGTGCATCTGCTCAACCCCGAGAACCTGCAGGCGCTGCTGCTGCGCCTGCGCGAGGCCGTGGAACACGGCGGAGCCAGGAGCGCCGAGGACCAGCCATGACCGCCGAGGACCAGCCATGACCGCCGAGTCTTCTTTCGTCCTGCAAGAGCTGCACCTGTACAACTGGGGCGCCTTCGCGGGCCGCCACCAGATCGGCATCGACCCCGGCAACAGCGCCATCATCGGCCCCACGGGCAGCGGCAAGACCACGCTGGTGGATGCCCTGATGACGCTGCTGTGTGCCAGCCCGCGCTACAACCTGGCCTCCACCGGCGGGCACGAGAGCGACCGCGATCTGGTGAGCTACGTGCGCGGGGCCAGCGGCCAGGGCAATGACAGTGGCGACCACATCGCACGGCCCGGGCGCTGCGCCACGGGCCTTGCAGCGCGGCTGGTGCGCAACAGTGAAGGGTGCCGCGAAGTTGTCTGGCTGGGTGCACTGCTGTGGTTTGACGGCAGCAGCCAGTCGGCCGGCGACATGCAAAAGCGCTGGTTCTTCGCGCAGGGCGAGGGCCACAGCCCCGACCTCTGGCTGGAAGAGCAGCACAACGGCGGCGCACGGGCGCTGACGCGGCTGGTCAAGGACAGCGAAGGCCTGCAGATGTTCAGCAGCAAGGCGCCCTACCTGGCCAAGTTGCACAGCTTTTTTGAAGTGGGTCCCAACGCCTTCACGCTGCTCAACCGCGCGGCGGGCCTGAAACAGCTCAACAGCATTGACGAGATCTTCCGCGAGCTGGTGCTGGACGACCATTCGGCGTTTGACGACGCTCAGAAGGTGGTCGACGGGTTTGCCGAGCTGGCCTCCATCCATGCCGACCTGGAACTGGCCAATGCGCAGTTCGTGTCGCTGCTGCCCCTGCGCGACCTGGCCACGCGCGAGCTGCAGCAGGCGCAGCAACTGGCGCATCTGCAGGCGTTGCAGCTGCAACTGCCCCACTGGTTTGCGGCGCAAGGCGTGCAATGGTGGGGCCAGCGCGTGGCGCAGTTGCAGGCGCAAATCACAACGCGGGTTCAAGCGCTTCATGCCGCGCAAGAACAGGTCAACCACGCCCGCCAGCATGAGCAAGACTTGCATGGCCTCTACCTGCAAGCGGGCGGTACCAATATCAATGTGCTGCGCGAGAACATCGACCACGCACGCAAAGCCTTGGCGCGCATTCAGCACCACCTCGTGCAATACCAGGCGCTGGCACGCAACCTGGGGCTGGGTGATAACGCAGGGGCCGACGACCTTGCCAGCCACCAAGCCCAGGCGCAGGCTGCAATGGAAGAGATCGACGCGCGCCAGGCCGAACTGCAGGTCAGCGCAGAAAACGCCATTGCCCAAGCCCACAACGCCCACACCCGCCTGACCGAGACCCAGGCCGAATACGACGCCGTGCGCCAGCGCCCCGGCTCCAACCTGCCGGTGGAGTTTCAGCGCTTTCGCGCCGATCTGGCCGACCACCTGAACTTGCCAGAAAGCGATTTGCCCTTTGTCGCCGAACTGGTGGAGCTGCGCAAAACCGAGCAGGCGTGGCGCGGAGCCATCGAGCGTGCACTGGGCAGCCACCGGCTGCGCATTCTGGTGCCACGCGCAGCCCTGCGCGCCGCACTGCAGTGGGTGAACCAGCGGCACAACCGGCTGCATGTGCGCCTGCTGGAGGTGCAGGGCGCTACGCCCGCAACGTTCCTCACCGACGGCTTTGCGCGCAAGCTCAACCTCAAACCCGCCACCCCCACCGCGCACCTGAACACGCTGCGCCAGTTGCTGCACGGCCTGGACCGCCACTGCGTGCCCGATGTGGAAACCCTGGAGCGCACGCCCCACGCCATGACGGCGCAAGGGCTGATGTCCAGCCAATCCGGCCACTTCGACAAGCAAGACCAAAAGCGGCTGGACCAGGACTGGATGACGGGTTTTGACAACCGTGACCGGCTGGTCCATTTGCTACAAGAAAAGGAGCTACTAGCGCTTGACTATCAAGCGCTAGAGGCCAAAAAGACCCAAACCCTTGCCGCCCAGCGTCGCGCGCTGGAGCAGCGACAACTGTGGGCCGCGCTGCAAGGGCTACAGCGCGAAGACCTGGACACCGCGGCCGCCGATGCGCAGTTGCAGCACAAAGAGCAGCAACTGCAGGCGCTGCTCCACCCCGAATCGGACACCGCCCAAGCCCAGCAGCGCTGGGAGGCCGCACAGGCCCAGACCCGCGCCGCCGAGGGGCAACAGCGCGATCTGCAGGCGGCACAGACGCAAGACGAGACTTTGCGTGCGGCTGCGCAGAAGCAGCACGGTGCGTACCAAACGCGCAGCGCCGACGCGCCAGGGATCGACACCGACTTTGCCGCGCAGCTGGCCAGCACCGGTCACCGTCTGCCCCCGCTGGATGGTGACAACCTGCAGGCGCAGGAGCGCGACGCCGGCGCTGCCGTGCAGGCCAAAACCACCGAAGCCGGCAAGAAGCTCGGCACCCTGCACCAGGAGATCGTGCGCCAGATGGGCAAAGCCAAGGCCGAAGACCGGGGCGCGCTGGCCGACCACGGGCAAGAGGTGGATGCGCTGCCCCACTACCTGCAGCGCCTGCGGGTGCTGGAGGAAGAAGCCCTGCCGGAAAAGCGCCAGCGGTTTCAGCAATACCTCAACGACACCTCGCAGCAGGGCGTGGACACCCTGCTCAACGGCATCGCCGCACAGGTGGCCGACATTGAGGAGCGCATTGCCCAGCTCAACCACACGCTGCAGCGCGTGGACTTTCAGCCCGGCCGCTACCTGCAGCTGGAGCCGCGCGCCGTCATCCACCAAAGCCTGCAGGAGCTGACCCGCGCCCAGGCGCAGTTGCGCACCGAGCGCCTGCGCGACGACGGCGGCCACAGCCACTACCGGGCGTTGCGCGCCATTGTGGAGATGCTGCAGACCCATGCCGGCAACCGCCGCAGCAAGGCTGCACAGGCGCTGCTCGATGCCCGCTACCGGCTGCAGTTTGCGGTGCTGGTGCTGGAGCGGGACAGTGGCCAGATGCTGGAGCGGCGTACCGGCTCCCAGGGCGGCAGCGGTGGCGAGAAGGAGATCATCGCCAGCTACGTGCTCACCGCATCATTGAGCTACGCACTGTGCCCCGACGGCGCCAGCCGCCCGGTGTTCGGCACCATCGTGCTGGACGAGGCCTTCTCCAAAAGCTCGCAGGCCGTGGCGGCGCGCATCATCCAGGCGCTGCGCGAATTCGGGCTGCACGCGCTGTTCGTCACGCCCAACAAGGAAGTGCGCCTGCTGCGCAACCACACACGCAGCGCCGTGGTGGTGCACCGGCGCGGCGCGCAGGCCACGCTGGCCTCTCTGCGCTGGGAAGAAATTGACGCATTTCGCCAGAACCACGCACACGCATGAAGTCGCCGCACGCACTGGCCGCCCGGCTGGCCCAGCAATGGAGCAGCGCCGACTGGCGCGAGCGCCAGCTTTTGGGCGGGCCTGGCGCGTGGCCGCTGACCCTGTCGATTGGCCAGCCCGACGCTGCGGTGTTCTTGACCGATGCCAGCGCACTGCGCAGCCATTTGCAGCAGTGGCGCGAGGTAGAGCAACACCCCCTGGGCAGCGTGCAATGGCACGAGCGACGCTACCGTGGCAGCAGCGATGCCATCGCCGTGCCCACACACTGGCAGCTGGCCAGACCTTCGCAGTGCGTGGCGGCCATCAGCCACTTCAAGGCGCCGGGGCATGTGCAGATCCAGAGGGACTATGCCCGGCTCAGCAGCCTGATCGCCGCCGTGGAGCGCCCCGGCTTTCAGCGCCTGCTGGTGCGCCGTCTGGTGCAATGGCGCGACACACCCAGCGACGCCATCCTCACCGCCACACGCATGGCACTGCAACTGGAACCCGGCTGCGCCCAGGGGCGTCCACTGCGCGCTTTGGCCGTGCAGGGTAACGACAGCAAGTTTTTTGAGCGCCACGCCAGCCTGCTGGCCGCCTTGCTGGACGATCGCTTTGACGGCGAGGCCAGCCGACAAGGGCTGGCCGGCTTCCTGGGCGCGCTGCCGGAGGATGACCACTGGCTGCTGATTGCCCCGCTGGCCCCAGGCCTGCTGCCTTTTGCACGCCAGCGCGTGCGCGCCAGCGAGCTGCTCACCACGCCCTTGCCCGCCAGCCGCATCCTGCTGGTGGAAAACGAACGCAGCCTGCACCAGCTGCCCCAGCCCCTGGCGGACACCATCGCCGTGCTGGGCGCGGGGCTGAACCTGGGGTGGTTGGCCGCGCCCTGGCTGCAAGACCGCAGCGTGGCCTACTGGGGCGACCTGGACACCTGGGGCCTGGCCATGCTGGGCGCGGCCCGCAGCCACCTGCCGCACCTGCACGCGCTGCTGATGGACCTGGCCAGCTTCAGCGCCCACCGGCATCTGGCCGTGGCCGAACCGGTGCATGCCGCCAGTCCGCCACCGGGCGCCCTGCAGCCCGACGAAGCCGCGCTCGACCAGCACCTGCGCTCGCTCGACAAAGGCCGCCTGGAGCAGGAGTTTCTGCCGTCTGACGTCGTGCAGCATGCCGTGCGCGCCTGGGCCGCAGCAACCTCTGCGGCCGGAGCCGGTGCGGGACAGGCGCAGGCCGACGACGCTCCACCGTTCACCCCAGCGCCCACGCAGCCACCTGCGTGTAGCACGTGATGCCCGCAAGGATGTTGAGCGGAAACGTCAGCCCGAGCGAGAGGCCCACGTAGAGCGAAGGGTTGGCCTCGGGGATGGCGTAGCGCACCACGGCGGGCACGGCAATGTACGACGCGCTGGCGGCCAGCACCATGAGCAGCACGGTGTCGCCCAGGGGCAAACCGGCCGCCTGCGCCAGCAGCAGCGCCGCTCCCGCGTGCACAGGCGGCGCCAGCAGGCCGTAGGCGATGAGCAGGGGCGGCTGGTTGCGCAGGCCGGGCAGGTTGCGCGCGGCGCTCAGGCCCATGTCGAGCAGGAAGAAGGCCAGCATGCCCTTGAACAGGTCGCCCGAGAAGGGTTGCATGGCCTGCTGGCCGGCTTCGCCGGTGAGCAGCCCCACGGCCATGGCACCCAGCAGCAGGAGCTGCGCGCCGTCGGTGAAAGACTCGTGCAGCACTTTGGGCAGCGAGAAACCGCTCCCGCCTCCATGCAGCGCCAGTGTGGCAGCACCCGCAGACCCCAGCCGCACGGGGGCGGCCTGGCTGCGGCGCAGCGCATTGGCCATCAGCACCGCCAGAATGATGGCGGGCGATTCCATCAGGGCCATGGCGGCTGCCATGTGGCCGCCGTAGGCTATGCCCAGGTTGTCCAGATGGGCGGTGGCAGTGATGAAGGTGACGGCGCTGACCGAGCCGTAGGTGGCGGCCACGGCCGCCGCGTCAAAGCGCGGGATGAAGCGGCTCAGCAGCAAGTAGCCGACGATCGGTACAACCACCGCCAGGCCCATCGCCAGCCCCAGCCCGGTGGCCACCTGCGCCGTCAGCCCCGACTGCGCCAGCGCAAACCCGCCTTTGAGACCCAGCGCCATCAGCAGGTACAGCGACAGAAAGCGCGCGATGGGCACCGGAATTTCCAGATTGGATTTGACCAGCCCGGCAAAGACGCCGAACACGAAGAACAGGATGGCAGGATCAGTGAGGGTTTGCATGGCACGAAGGGATCGTTGTGCCGCGAATGTAGGCGCTCCAATAAATAAAATAAAATCGATATTTAATTAGATATATATAGATATTTATCTATGAACATCACTTTCCGACAGCTGCGCCTGTTTCTGGCGCTGGCCGAGACGGGCAGCGTCAGCGGCGCAGCGCGCGCGATGCATGTGACGCAGCCCACGGCATCAATGCAGCTGCGCGAGGTGACCGAGGCGGTGGGCCTGCCTCTGTACGAGGTGATCGGGCGCCGCGTGCACCTTACCGATGCCGGGCGCGAACTGGCCGCCACGGCGCGCGCCATCGTGGATACCTGGGAGGCCTTCGGGCAGCGCATCAACGCCATGCACGGCCTGACGCGCGGGCGCCTGCGGGTTGCCGTGGTCAGCACGGCGAAGTATTTCGTGCCGCGCCTGCTGGGCCGCTTTTGCGCGCGCTACCCGGACATCGAGATCGCGCTCGAAGTGCTCAACCGCGATGGCGTGGTGCAGCGTCTGCGCGACAACATGGACGATCTGTACGTCATGTCTTTGCCCCCGCCCGACATGGACCTGGAAGACCACGTTTTTCTGTCCAACCCGCTGGTGCTCATCGCCTGGCAGGGCCACCCGCTGGCCAGGCGCCGCCGCATTGCGCTGGCAGATCTGGGCAGCGAGCGCTTTGTGCTGCGCGAGCGCGGATCGGGCACCCGGCTGGCCACCGACCGGTTTTTTGCCGCCCGGGGTTTCGAGGCCCCGACCCGGCTGGAACTGGGCAGCAACGAGGCCATCAAGGAGGCCGTGGCGGGCCGCCTGGGCATCGCCGTGCTCTCGAAGCATGCCCTGCGCAGCAGCGAGCTGGAGACCGACCTGTGCGTGCTGCCGGTGCAGGGCATGCCCATCCCCTCGCAGTGGCATGTGGTGCACCCGCGTGCCAAGCAGCTATCGCCGATTGCGCAGGTCTTCCGCGAGCACCTGCTCGCCGAGGCGGGCAACGGCGCTGGCGTTGCCCCGGGCGATCGCCCCCCGCTACAGTCGCCCCCATGACCTCCACCCCCGAACCCGATACCGCCTTGCAGGCCCTGGCCCGCCAGTTGCAGCAGTTCGCCGATGCGCGCGACTGGGGCCCGTTCCATTCGCCCAAGAACCTGGCCTCGGCACTGATCGTCGAGGCCGGCGAGCTGCTGGAGCACTTCCAGTGGCTCACCGAAGACCAGAGCCGCCAGCTCACGCCCGAGCAGAAGCAGGCTGTGGCCCACGAGATGGCCGACGTGCTGCTCTACCTGGTGCAGCTCTCCACGGTGCTGGGCATCGACCTGATGGACGCGGCGCACTGCAAGATGGCCCTGAACGCGCAGAAGTACCCGGTGGAGCTGGCGCGGGGGAACAGCCGCAAGGCCGAAGCGCTGTGAGCGCGGGCAGGCACCGGAATACCCGCAGTACCGCAGCGGCTGGACCCGCGCTTTACGACTTCCTGAATGTCTTGATGGTTTTGACGGGCTTGACGGGTTGTACTGCACCCGGTGGCAGGTAGTTGGCACCGGTCACGACCGGCTTGCCGGTCTGGTTTTCCAGCTGCTTGCGGGCCTTGGCGGCGATGCTGCCTCCTGCCTGGGCGGCAGACTTGTTTTCCGCCATGCCGATGGCATCCACACTCTCGGCGATCTGGCGCGTCGATAGTTCGGCCACAGCGCGGTGAAGATCAGCTCCGCCTCGCTCATGTGGTCGCGCAGGTTGTGGCTGGTCAGGCCCTTCATTTGCTTGTGTTGCGCAACACTGACGCCCGACCATTCCTGGTGAATGATGTTGGTGAGGATGGCGAATTCACGGCCCTTTTGAATGTCGTGCCCGCTCCAGTAGTCGGTGAGCTTATTGCGGGTTTCCTGCCCGGTCATGCGCTGCTGAATCCACTTGTCGCTGCGGCCATGCTGCTGCCAGGTCTGGCGGGCGCGGTCGAGCGACAGGCCCGGGTCGGCCATCTCCTGCATGCGCTCGTAGCCCACCTTGGCCAGCCAGAGCTTGATAGGCTCGGCCTTGGGGCTGGGGACGGATTGAACAACGCGCAACAAGGTCTCTGCGGTGGCGCAATCAGTCGCGCGTTTTTTACCGTCGGGTGCCGTCAGCTTCAACCTTACGATTTTCTCGTATGGTTGCTCAGAACCCGCCTCCTGCGCCAGTTTGCGCTTGAGGTCGGACCAGTACCGATTGGCGTTGGTGCTGTCCGTCAACACCTGCACTACGTCAATCACCGAAAACCACCAGGTTTCCGTGTCTTCGTCGTACACGCGGCGGATGGACTGGCCGTCGAATTCGGCGGGCAAGATTTTCATACCGAGCACCTTTAAGAGGAAAGGATACGAAGCAAAACGCTGATGGCATGGCGGCAGGTACTCGCCAAGATCCGGATAATACTGTATATATTGCCAGTAACGTCCTGCCTATGCCGCGCCGACATGGCGATGAATTGTCCCGTTTTGCGCAGTCTATTTGCTATTAACTATGTAGCTTTCAGCGCATAGCCAAAAAGCGCTGCAGCCCATTTTTGCTTGTATTTTTCTTGGCATATCCCCTGTGCCACACTCCCACCCCTATGTCTTCCACAGAATGGGCCCGGGCGGGCCTGCAAGCGTTTGATGCGGTGGTGCAGTCCACCGAAGGCTTCCGTGGCCGTGCGGGGCAGCGCAGCATGGCCGAGCAGGTGGCGCGCACCTTCAGCCAGGCGCAACTGGGCAAGGTCGATGAAGAAGAGGGCGAACCCACGCGCGCCATTGCCGTCATCCAGGCGGGCACGGGCGTGGGAAAGTCGCTGGCCTATTGCGCTCCGGCCATTGCCATTGCGCTGGCGCGCGGCTCGCGCGTGCTGATCTCCACCGCCACGGTGGCGCTGCAGGAGCAGCTGGTGAACAAGGATTTGCCCGCGCTCGCGGCGCAGATGGAGCAGCCCTTCAAGTTCGTGCTGGCCAAGGGGCGCGGGCGCTATGTGTGCAAGCTCAAGCTCGAGCGCCTGGCAGGCACCGGCGAGGCGCACGGCGAGGACGATGACGACCTGTTCCCCGAAGAGGCCGCCGCCGCACGCCCGAGGCGCTCGCACCAGGAGACCGAGGCGCGCATGCAGTTCTACGCCAGCATGGCGCAAACCCTGGCCCAGGGTGCCTGGGACGGCGACCGCGACAACCTCGACACCCCGCCCGAGCCCGAGGTCTGGAGCCCCGTGGCGGCCGAGGGCAGCTCGTGCACCGGGCGGCACTGCCCGGCCTTCAGCCAGTGCGTGTATTACGACCAGCGCAAGGCGCTGGTGGGCGCGCAGGTGATCGTGGCCAACCACGACCTGCTGCTGTCCTCACTGGGCGCGCGCGTGCTACCCGAGCTGGACAACTGCCTGCTGGTGCTGGACGAGGCGCACCACCTTCCCGCTACCGCGCTGGACCAGTTCGCCTGCAGCGCCGACCTGAGCCGCCTCACCTGGATCGACCGGCTATCCAGCCGCGCGCTGCGCATCGGCACGCTGGTGGAGGTGACCGAGGTGGCCGACATCCCGCGCCACGCCAGCCAGCTGCGCCAGCACCTGCAAGACCTGGCGCGGCTGGTGATGGACCTGTACGGCGAAGCCCTCAAGGGGCAGAACAGCACCTGGGGCCCGGCGCGCATGCGCGTGCCGCGCGGCGTATTGCCCGAGGCGCTGCACGAGCCACTGGGCCAGCTCGCGCACCACGCGGCGGGCTTTCTGGAGTGCCTGCGCGCCATTTCCAAGGCGCTGCGCAGCGAGATGCGCGACAAGCCCGACGAGTCGCGCCGCCTGTCACAGCTGTATGCACAAATCGGCACGCTGGCGCCCCGGCTCGAAGAGGTGCACGCCACGGCACAACTGCTGCTGCAGGAGGCGCCCGAGGGCGGGGCCACGGGTTTCGTGCCCAACGCCAAATGGTTCACGCTGGAGATGGATGGCGACTTCATCGTGGTGAAGGCGCACGCCAGCCCCATCCTGCCGGGCAGCACGCTGCGCAGCCACCTGTGGAGCAGCGTGCGCGGCGCGGTGCTGACCTCGGCCACGCTGACGAGCTGCGGGCAGTTCGACTTCTTTCTGCGCGAGTCGGGTTTGCATGGAGACGCCGCCGCCACCACGCTTGAAGTGCCCAGCCCCTTCAACTACGCCGCGCAGGGCACCCTGATCGCCGCCGAGACGCACGCCGACCCGAAGAACGCCGCGCAGTTCACCACCGAGATGGTCGATGCGCTGCTGAACGACCTGGCGCACGTGGAATACGGCGCGCTGGTGCTGTTCACCTCGCGCGAGCAGATGCGCCAGGCGGTGGATGCACTGGCCACCGTGATGCGGCCGCTGGTGCTGGTGCAGAACCAGCTGCCGCGCACGCAGCTGCTGGCGCGCCACCGCGAGCGCGTGGCGGCGGGCGAGCCCTCCATCATCTTCGGCATGCAATCGTTCGGCGAGGGGCTGGACCTGCCCGGGCGCCTGTGCGAGTCGGTGTTCATCACCAAGCTGCCCTTCGCCCCGCCCGACGACCCCGTGGGCGAGACGCGCGCCGAATGGTTGCGCGCCGTGGGGCGAGACCCGTTCAGCGAGCTGGTGGTGCCGGCCACCGCCATCCGCCTGGCGCAATGGGCGGGCCGCGCCATCCGCACCGAGGAAGACCAGGCGCATGTGTATTGCTACGACAAGCGCCTGACGCGCACCAGCTACGGCCAGCGGCTGCTCAAGGGCCTGCCGCCGTTCACGCTGGAGCGGCGCGGCGCACGCGGACAATAGCGGCCCTACACCACAACAACACAGCGGAAGAAATCCCCCATGCCCCACACCGTGCCCGCCTGCCCGCAATGCGGCCAGGAGAACACCTACCCCGACGGCGAAAACTACATCTGCCCCGACTGCGGGCACGAATGGCCGCAGTCCGCCGCCCCGGCAGAGGATGACACCGCCGGCGACGGCGTGGTGCGCGATGCCAACGGCAACCCGCTGCAGGACGGCGACGCCGTGATCCTGGTAAAGGACCTCAAGGTCAAGGGCTCTTCGTCCACGCTGAAAAAGGGCACCAAGATCAAGAGCATCCGCCTGGTGGACGGTGCCGACGGCCACAACGTGGACTGCAAGACCGACCTGGGCAGCATGCTGCTCAAATCCGAGTTCATGAAAAAGGCCTGAGCCTCCCGATGCCTGCACCCATCGCCGTCATCGACTTCGAAACCACCGGCAGCTCGCCCGGACAGGGCGCGCGCGCCACCGAGGTTGCCATCGTGCTGGTGGAAGGCGGGCAGGTGGTGGCACAGTTCCAGAGTTTGATGAACGCCGGGGTGCACATACCGCCGTTCATCACGCAGCTCACCGGCATCACCAACGCCATGGTGGCCGATGCACCACCGGCGGGCGAGGTGATGGCGCAGGCGCACCGCTTTGTCGGCGCTGCGCCACTGGTGGCGCACAACGCGCCGTTCGACCGGGGCTTCTGGCACGCCGAGCTGGCGCGCGCCGGGTGCGACGCCCCGCACCCCTTTGCCTGCACGGTGCGGCTGGCGCGCCGCCTGTACCCCGAGGCGCCCAACCACCAGCTGGGTACGCTGGCACGCTTTCACCAGTTGCCCAGCGCGGGCCGTGCGCACCGGGCGCTGGCCGATGCGCAGGTGACGGCGGCGCTGCTGCTGCGAATCCAGCAGGATCTGGCGGAACGCTGGGGCGTGGCCGACGCCGGGCACGGTTTTCTGATGGCGCTGCAGGCCTGCGCCAAGGCCCAGTTGCCCACCTTTTTGCATAAGCACGGGGCGGCTGCATTGCCGCAGCCCACCCGCTACGCCGCGCGCTGATACACCAGCAGGCGCCCCTTGTACAGCGGGGCGGTGGCCGTGGCGGCAGTATCGAGCCGCTGCTGGGTCAGGTCAAAGCCGTTGTCGGCCATCAGCCGGGAGAAGACGGGGCGGTTGCCCCGGTCGGGGTCCACGATCCACACTTCGGCCGCAGGTTCCGCGTGCCAGCCGATGAACTCGGCCAGCGCCACGCTGGCATCGCGGTCATACAACAGGTCGCTGCCGATGAGCAGGTCGTAGCGCTCCCGCACCGTGGTGGAATGCGCGGTGGCGGCCGTCGTGGCAGCGGGCTGTGGAGCATCCCAGGCGCCGTGCCGGTATTTCATCGGGGCCAGGTGGTTCAGTCGCAGGTTGTTGCGCAGAAAGCGTGCGGCCAGCGGATGGCAGTCGCTGGCCGTGATGTCCATGCCCCGGCGGTGCCCCACCAGGCTGGGCAGGGCCAGGCCACAGCCGATCTCCAGCACCCGCTCGCCCGCGCGCACGGGCCGCTGGGCCATGCGCGCGGCCAGCTGCGCGCCCGAGGGCCATAGCAGACCGAACAGCGGCCAGGTGGCCGACGAGATGCCCAGGCGCAGCGCCAGGCCCAGAGGGTCGGCAAACTGCTGGCGGTCGAGCAGCGAACGGATGTGCAGGTGCTCCACACCGGCCACGGCGATGCGCTCTTGCTTGGTTTCATAGCCGGGCATCGTCGGGGGGCGAAGCCTGCTTGAGGGGCTTCGGAAGGGGTGCGGGTCGGGCGGCCATTATGCGCCGGGCGCGCAGGGCCTTCTGCAAATTCCCGCCATCTGCCGATAATGGGCAGCCACAACTACCCCATAGGCTTTTTTCCCATGTCGATCCTGATCCTCGGACTTGTTCTTTTCCTGGGCGTGCACTCGGTGCGCATCGTGGCCGATGGCTGGCGCACGCAAACCCGGGCCCGGCTGGGCGAGGGCATGTGGAAGGGCGTGTATTCGGTCCTTTCGCTCGTCGGCCTGGTGCTGGTGGTCTGGGGCTACGGCCTGGCACGCCAGCAGCCCGTGGTGCTGTGGAACCCGCCCGTGGCCATGCGCCATGCGGCCTCTCTGTTCACTCTGGTGGCCTTCATCCTGCTGGCCGCCGCCTACGTGCCGCGCAATGCGCTCAAGGCCAAGCTGCACCACCCCATGGTGCTTGCTGTGAAGACCTGGGCGCTGGCGCACCTGATCTCCAACGGCAATCTGGCCGATGTGCTGCTGTTTGGCAGCTTTTTGCTGTGGGCCGTGTTCGACTTTCGGGCCGCACGCCAGCGCGACC
>DMZZ01000135.1:0-6587 GCA_003484805.1 Comamonadaceae bacterium
AACTGGTGTACAACGTGGGCAACATCTCACTGCTGCAGCGCGCAGAAATCGCAGGCCTGCTGCCTGCAGGCGTGGGCCAGGCGGCCGCATCGGCCTACCGCGAACTGCGCCGCGTGCAGCACCGCGCGCGGCTCGACGAAGCGCCGACCCAGGTGCCCCTGTCCGAGCTGCAAGCCGAGCGCGCGGCGGTGCAGGCCCTGTGGCAGGCCGTTTTCGGCGCGCCGGCTTGAACGTTGCGGTGGATCAGGTGTCCCTGAAAATGGCCCCGGATTCCCCGGGTTTGCGCGCTTTAGCACCTGCAGTCTGCGCAGGATAATGCGGCCACACCATGAATCTTGTACCGCTCAGCATCGATTCGATCCACTTCGGCCAGCCGCTGCCTTTCGTGCTGCGTGGCGCCGACGGAAGCTTGCTGGCGCAGAAAGGGTACGTCATCCGCAACCGGGACGACCTGAATGTCCTGCTGGCGCGGGGTGTGCAACTGCACGTCGATACCGATGAATCGGGCGAAAGCCACCGCGCCTATCTGGCCGGGCTACAGAAGATGCTGATCGCCGACACCAACCTCGGCGAGATCGCCAGCATGAAAATCAGCGCGGCCGAGCCCACGGAACGCAACCGCGTGGACACCGGCCCCGCCGACTGCCCGGCACTCCAGGAGCGCGCCACGCAGCTGCTGCGCTCACCCTCGGTCGGCGACTTCGGTTCGCGCTTCCAGGCGCTGCACGAGGAACTGGTGCGCCACAGCACCCATTCGCCCGACGCCACGGTGCTCGCGCTGATCTATCTCTCGGCCCAGGAAACCCGCCTGTACAGCGCCACGCACGCCATGCTGGTGTCGTGTGTCTGCATGGTGGCGGCACGCGAAGTGCTGGCCTGGCCCGAAGCGAAGGTGCTGACGCTGGGCCGCGCCGCCCTCAGCATGAATGTGGCGATGACCGAGTTGCAGGACCAGCTGGTGCAACAGGCGCTGCCCCTCACGGCGGCCCAGATCACTGCCGTGGAAAGCCATGCCAGCCGCTCCGAGATCCTGCTGCGCCAGCTGGGGGTGGCCGACCCGGTATGGCTCGAAGCGGTGCGCTGCCACCACCATCGCATGCCCGGCCCGATGGAACAGAAAAAAGAGGCCCAGCAAATCGCCCGGCTGATCCAGCGCGCCGATATTTTCGGAGCCCGCATTGCGCCCCGCACCGGGCGCTCGCCCATGCCCGTCACCGCGGCCATGCAGGCCTGCTACTACGACGAGGAACAGAAGGTGGACCCGGCCGGCGCCGCACTGGTCAAGGCCCTGGGCATCTACCCGCCCGGCGCTTTCGTCCGCCTGGCCACCCAGGAGACTGCCATTGTCCTGCGGCGGGGTCCGTCAGCCACCACACCGCGCGTGGCCGTGGTGATGAACCGCCTGGGCATGCCCACCGGGGAGTTGATTCCACGCAACACCGCGCAGCCCTCCTGCAAGATCACCGGCCCGGTAGCGCACAAGGATGTGCGCGTGCAGTTTCAAGTCTCCCGGCTCGTGGCCATGTCCGAGAAGATGGTGTAACCCCACGGGCTGCCTAGGCATCGTGGCCCTTGCGGCCAAGCGCGTCATGCCTTGACCGGGCCACCTGCAGACCTCTCGCGCCACAGGGCCACCTGCTCCTGCAGAGCACCGAGCGCAGGCAGAACCAACACACCGGGAATGCTGCGCGAGCGCAGAAAGGGCGCCCGCCCTCCCGCCCAGAGGGCCACCTGCGGCACCAGCCGCTGCCGCAACTCCCGCAGTCCCGCCTGCGCGGCCTGGGCGCCCATCACGGGAGTGAAGCTCAGGGCCACGATGTCGGCACGGCAGGCCTGCGCTGCCCGGGCGATGTCGGCCACCGGGGTCTGCGGCCCCAGGGGCAGGCAATGGCAGCCCTCCAGCGCCAGCAGCGTTTCGACCATGAGCAGGCCCAGACCGTGCGCCTCCTGCGGAAAGGTGGTCAGCAGTACCCGGGGCGACGCCGACGCCGCCGGGGGCGCGACCTCCACGATGGCATTGCGCAGCACCCCCGTGAGGCACTCGGTGTAGAGGTGCTCCTCGAACACCTGAACGCGCCCCTGCATCCAGGCCTCGCCCACCGCCGTGGTCAGGGGCGCCACCAGCAGGGTGACAAAGTCCACCAGCCCCATGCGCAAGAACGCCTGCTGCAGCTGGCTGCGCAGGCCCTGCACATCGTGGCGCGCCAGCAGGTCCAGATACGGCGCCAGGGCATCGCCCGCCTCTGACGCCGCCTCCACCGGCGCCCCCTGTGCCCGCCGCTGCGGTGCCATCTCCCCGCCCTGCAGTGCGTGCAGCGCCTGCGGTGCCAGACACACGATGCGCCCCGGACGATGCCCGGCATCCATCAGCCGCCGGATGGTGCGCAGACGCTCGACCTGCTCCGCCGGGTACACCCGGTCGCCCGCGCCATCCCGCCCGGGTTGCGGGAATCCGTAGCGGCGCTCCCACACCCGCAGCGTGTCCTTGGACAGGCCGGTGTCGCGCTCCACGGCGGCAATGCTGAAGCTGGGCGCCGGGGCGCCGGAACGGTCATTCATAGAAAACGTCAGATTACGGCAGAGCCAGGCCCCCGGCCAATCACCGCAGACCTGCATGGGCAACGGGTGGGAGCGCTCAGCACACATGGACAAATTGTGCTTAAATTCTATCTTGTCCTAGACAAAAATGGAGTTGTCTAATGAAAAATCCCGCCCGCAGCCTGCTTGCGAGCCTCGCCTGCGCCCTGCTGCTCCCCACGGCGCCTGCCCTTGCGCAGCCAGCAACCAGCGCCGGGGCCTGCCCCGCCACGCTGCAACACACTTTCCTGCGGCTGCAGGATGAAAAACCCCAGTCGCTGTGCCAGTACAGCGGCAAGGTGCTGCTGGTGGTCAACACGGCGAGCTTTTGCGGCTTCACCGGGCAGTACAAGGAGCTGGAGGCCCTGCACGCCAGATACCAAGGCAAGGGCCTGGTGGTGCTGGGTTTTCCGTCGAATGATTTTTCGCAGGAAACGGGCAGCAACAAGGAAATCGCCGAATTCTGCGAGAGCACCTTCGGCGTGCGCTTTCCCATGTTCGCCAAGAGCAGTGTGAAGGGGCCGCAGGCCAATGCGTTCTTCCAGCAGCTGGCCCAGCAGACAGGCCAGGCTCCGCGCTGGAACTTCCACAAGTACCTGCTGGCGCGTGACGGCACGGTGGTGGACCAGTATTCCAGCCTGACTTCGCCCGACAGCCGCACGCTGGTGCGCGCCATCGAACAGCAGCTCGCCCTGCCTGCGCCCGGAGGCCGCCCATGAAAGCACGCCGTCCTCACAAAATTTTGCAAACCGGGGGCTGGAACTTTCTGTTTTGCACCCCACTCTATGGAGCACAGGGGTGCATCAGGCGCCCACCCGTTTTCGTGTTGCGAAGCCTTTCGGTCCTCAGGGTGCCGATTGTCCCCCTGAAGCGCTTCTCCTCCCTCCCTCTCTTCTTCGTTTCGGGACGCTTCGCAACCATTTTCTTCCCGGCCCCGGCCGACGGGGAGCGCCCATGAAGGTCGCCATCGTCGGCTCGGGCATCTCCGGCCTGGCGGCCGCGCACGCGCTGCGCGGTCACGCCCACATCACCCTCTACGAAGCGGGCCCCTATTTTGGCGGCCACACGCATACCGTGGACATCACCCTGCCCACGCCGCAGGGCCCGGTGACCCATGGGGTGGATACGGGCTTTCTCGTCTTCAACGAGCGCACCTACCCGCAGCTCATCCACCTGCTGGCCGAACTGGGCGTGGAGACCTCGAAATCCGACATGTCGTTCTCGGTGCAGGTGCCGGGCGCACGGCGCGGCGGCCCGCTGGAGTGGAGCGGCACCAGCCTGGCCACAGTGTTCGCCCAGCCGGGCAACCTGGCCAGCCCGCGCTTTCTGGGCATGCTGGCCGACCTGCTGCGCTTCAACGCCCTGGCCACCCGCCTGGCCAATGAGCATCACGACGTCGCCCTGATGCAACCCCTGGGCGAGTTCCTGCGCCAGCACCGCTTTGGCGAGGCCTTCCGGGACTGGTACCTGCTGCCCATGCTGGGCTGCATCTGGAGCTGCCCCACCGACCAGATGCTGCGGTTCCCCGTGGCCACCATGGTGCGTTTTTGCCACAACCACGGCCTGCTGCAGGTCAGCAACCGCCCGCAGTGGTGGACCGTGACCGGCGGCGCCCGCCACTATGTGGACAAGATCGTTGCCCGGGTGGACGACAAGCGCCTGAACACCCCCGTGCGCCGCATCGAACGCGATGCCGCAGGCGTGCGCGTGGTGACCGACGGCCACACCGAACATTTCGACCGCCTGGTGCTGGCCACCCACTCCGACCAGGCGCTGGCGCTGCTGGCCGCGCCCACGCGGCAGGAGCAGGCGGTGCTGGGCGCCATCCGCTACCAGGCCAACCGCGCAGTGCTGCACACCGACACTGCGGTGCTGCCCACGCGCCGCGCCGCCTGGGCCGCCTGGAACTATGAGCGCGCAGCGCAAAGCGGCCGCGAATCGGCGCAGGTCTGCCTGCATTACCTGCTCAACCGGCTGCAGCCGCTGCCCTTCACACAGCCGGTGCTGGTGTCGCTGAACCCGGTGCGCGATATCGACCCGGCACAGGTGCTGGGCAGCTACGACTACGCCCACCCGGTGTTCGACCTGGCTGCCATCCGCGCGCAGCCGCTGGTGGCCCGCTTGCAGGGCCAGCAGCACACCTGGTTCTGCGGCGCCTGGACGGGCTACGGCTTTCACGAGGACGGCCTCCAATCCGGCCTGGCCGCAGCCCGCGAACTGCTGGCCAGCCTGCCCGCGCCGCTGGGAGCCTGTCGGGCTTGGGGCGTCGAAAGCGAAAATCGACCCCAGCGAGACCAGTTTTTGCCGGATTTGCAGCCCAATAGCCAAGCTATTGGGCAAAAAGACGGTGAAAAATGGGCCGCTGCGGTCGATTTGCAGCCGACGATTCCCAAGACCGACAGGCTCCTAACGGAGGCGGCATGAGCCCGGAGCGTCCGCTGCTCGGCTTTGGCAAGGTGCACCACGCACGGCTGCGCCCCCGGCGCCATGCCTTCGTTTACTCCACTTTCTTCCTGATGCTGCCCATGCGCGGCCTCGCCGCCACGGCCGGGCCGTTGGCTGTCAACCGGCGCGGCGCCATCAGTTTTCACGACAGCGACCATGGCGACGGACGCAGCACGGCCGAAGGCGGCGCCCTCGCCTGGCTCGATGCGCTGCTGCAGGCCGAGGGCATTGCCGATGCCACCGGCCAGGTCTGGCTGCACTGCTACCCGCGCATGTGGGGCCACACCTTCAAGCCGGTGAGCTTCTGGTATTGCCACCGCCCGGACGGCAGCCTGCGCGCCATCGTGGTCGAAGTGAACAACACCTTTGGCGAGCGCCACTGTTACCTGCTCGACGAGCCCCGCTACGGGCAGGAACTGCAGGCGCGCAAGGTGTTCCATGTCTCGCCTTTCTGCGAGGTGCGCGGCGGCTACCGCTTTCGCTTTGTGCGTGCGCAGCGCGCGGGCGGCGATCGCACCATGGTGCGCATCGACCACGACGATGAAGACGGCCCGCTGCTGCGCACCAGCGTGAGCGGCACCCTCGAACCCGTGACCGCGCAGGCCCTGCGCCGCGCCCTGTGGGCCTACCCCGCGATGACGCTGGCCATCGTGGCGCGCATCCACTGGCACGCGCTGCGGCTGTGGTGCAAACGGGTGGGCTTTCACCGCAAACCCGCGCCGCCCGTCCGCCCCGTCACCCGCTGAACCGCACCGTCCCATGTTCCGCTGACCCCCTCCTGCACGAAGGCCCCGCCATGAACAGCACCACCGCCGCCCCCCGCTCCCTGCCCACCGGCATTCCGGCCGCCGCACGCACCGTTCTGCAACTGCTGCAGCGCCTGCAGCACGGCAGCCTCACGATGCAATTGCCCGATGGCACGCTGCGCCACTTTGGCCCCGGCGGCAGCCCGGCAGCGGCCATCACGCTGCGCAACTGGAATGTCTGCAGCGCGGCGCTGCGCTCGGGCGACATCGGCTTTGCCGAGAGCTACATCGCGGGCGACTGGACCACGCCGCACCTGACCGACCTGCTCACGCTGTTCATCGCCAACCGCCACCAGGTCGACAGCATGGTCTACGGCACCTGGGCCGGGCGGCTGCTGTACCGCGTGCGCCACCTGCTGCACCGCAACAGCCGCGCGGGCAGCCAGAAGAACATCCACGCCCACTACGACCTGGGCAACGCGTTCTACCAGCGCTGGCTGGACGACACGATGAACTACTCGTCGGCCTGGTTTGAAGGCAACCCCACCGGCGACCTGCGCAGCGCCCAGCACGCCAAGGTGCGCCGCGCGCTGCAACAGGCCGGGGTACAGGCGGGCGACCGGGTGCTGGAGATCGGCTGCGGCTGGGGCGCGCTGGCCGAGATGGCGGCGACCGAATTCGGCGCCTCGGTGACGGGCGTGACGCTCTCCACCGAGCAACTGGCCTTTGCCCGCCAGCGCATGGAGCGCCTGGGCGTGGCCCACCAGACCGACCTGCGCCTGCAGGACTACCGCGACATCAACGACGGGCCCTACGACG
>DMZZ01000075.1:0-5329 GCA_003484805.1 Comamonadaceae bacterium
GGCCGCCGCCCGCTCTGCGGCCTGCGCCCAGGTTTTCACCCGCACCTTGTTCGACGAAGCCCTGGCCTGGGCCGCGCGGCCCGGCCTGGAACAGCTGCCACTGGCCGGCCTGGCCGTTTCGGTGAAGGACCTTTTCGATATCCAGGGACAGCCCACGCCGGCCGGTTCGCTGGTGCTGGCCGACGCCCCGCCCGCCCCGTGCGACAGCCCTGCCGTGGCGCGGCTGCGGGCAGCCGGCGCGGCCATCGTGGGCCGCACGAACATGGTCGAGTTCGCGTTTTCCGGCGTGGGCACCAACCCGCACCACGGCACGCCCGCTGCCTGGGACGGACGCTTTGGCGCCCTGAGCGGCCCGGCGCGCGTGCCCGGCGGGTCGTCATCGGGCGCCGCTGTTTCAGTGGCCACGGGCGCGGCCTTCATCGGCCTGGGCTCGGATACCGGTGGCTCGATCCGCATCCCGGCGGCCCTGTGCGGCATCGTGGGCTTCAAGAACACCGCACGCCTGGTGCCCACCACGGGGGCCGTGCCGCTGTCCACCACGCTGGACACCGCCTGCGCGCTCACGCGCACCGTGCGCGACGCGGTGCTCACGCATGAGATCCTGGCCGCGCGCCGTGTCACCCGCAGCCCGGCACCGCTGTCGTCCTGGCGCCTGGCCGTACCCACACGCACCTTCCTCGACGGCCTGGAGCCAGCAGTGGCAAGCGCTTTCGAGCGCACACTGGCGGCGCTGCGCCAGGCCGGTGCCCGCATCGACACCATCGACCTGCCCCAGGTGGCCGACCTGGCCGGCATCCAGGCCACCGGCGGCTTCTCGGCGGCCGAAAGCTACGCCTGGCATCGCCCCCTGCTGGCCCGCGATGCCCGGCGCTACGACCCGCGCGTGCGCACCCGCATCGAGCGCGGCGCCGCCATGGCGGCCTATGAATACATCGATCTGCTGCAAGCGCGCCAGCGCTGGATCGCCAGCGTCGAGGCTGCCATCGACGGGTATGACGCCCTGCTCTCGCCCACCGTACCCATCGTGGCACCCACTCTTGCCAGCGTCGCGCCCGCCGACGGTCGCGATGCCGCACAGGACGCCGCACGCGACGCCGAATTCTTCCGCGTCAACGGCCTGCTGCTGCGCAACACGAGCATCGTCAACATGCTCGATGGCTGCGCGCTGTCTTTGCCCTGCCACGGCGCAGGGGAACTGCCGGTCGGGCTGATGGTGTGGCATGCTGCACTGCACGATGATGCCGTGCTCAATATCGGCCTGCGGATCGAAGAAACACTACAAAAACAATAGCTGCTAGCGCTTGTCCATATTGCGCTAGATGCCAAAAACTCTCTGAATTCATGAAGATAGCCATCGTGGGCGCCGGCATTGTCGGCGTCACCACCGCGTATGAATTGGCGCAGGACGGCCACGCCGTCACCGTATTCGAACAGCGCAGCGCCGCCGCCGAGGAAGCCAGCTTTGCCACCGGCGGCCTGCTGGCCCCCGGAGTGCTCTCTCCCTGGTCGGCCCCCGGCGCCATGCAGATGCCCGGCTACTTCGGCAGTCAGGCGGCCTTGCGCCTGGGCAGTGCGCTCACACTGTCCGAGCTGTCCTGGCTGCGGCGCTGGCGCCGTGCCGCGCGCGCTTGCGCCAGGAGCGGCGAACCCCTGCTCCCCCTGAGGGCTCTGGAAAGGCTGGCACGCTACAGCCATGCCCGCCTGCAGCACCTGACCGAATCACTCGATCTGCACTTCGAGCACAGCGCAGGCACCCTGCTCCTGCTGCGCGCACCCCGCGATGCCGAAGCGCTAACGCCCGCGCTCAAGGCCCTGCGCGACGCGGGCAGCACCATCCACGAGGTCGACGCTGAAACGGCCCGCCTCATCGAGCCGGGGCTGTCACCCTCTCTCGCGCTGGCCGGCGCCCTGCACCTGCCCGACGGGCTGTCCGGCAACTGCCGCCAGTTCGCGCTGCTGCTGCGCCAGGCCGCGCAGCAGCACGGCGCGCAATTCCATTTCGGCACCCGCGTCGCCCGGCTGGCCAGCCACCCGGCCGGCGTGCAGCTGGATGGCGAACCCGAGTCCCGCCCCTTCGATGCCGTGGTGCTGTGCGCAGGCGTGCAAAGCGCAGCCCTGCTGCAGCCACTGGGCCAGCGCCTGCCCCTGGTGGCACTGCATGGCAGCTCGGTCAGCGCCCCTCTGCGCGAAGAACTGCACGCCCCCCAGGGCGTGGTGGTGGATGTGCAGACGCAGACCACCATCGCCCGCCTGGGCCAGCGCGTGCGCGTCTCGGGCGGAGCCGAGCTGGGCCGCGGTACGGCACAGGCCCATCCGCAGACGCTGAACACGCTGTACCGGGTGCTCGGTGAATGCTTCCCCGGCGGCGTCACGCACTCCAGCGGCCTGCAGGTATGGCGCGGCACCCGCCCCATGCTGCCCGACGGGCCGCCTGCCGTCGGCGCCACCACCGTGCCGGGCCTGTGGCTCAACCTCGGCCATGGCGCCAGCGGCTGGTCCCTGGCCTGCGGCAGTGCGCGCGCACTGGCCGACCAGATCGCCGGCAAGACCCCGGACATCGACCTCGAAGGACTGGGCGCACAACGTTTCTGACTGGCGCACAATGGGCCATCGCCCCGCCTGGGGCCCAGCCGCCTGCCGCCATGCACCGCATCCGCCCAGACCAGCCGCACCCGCTCCACGACACTGCCGCCACGCGCCGCATCGAGCAGGCCGCCGCCGCCCTTCTGCCCGCGCACACGCTGATGCAGCGCGCCGGGCTGGCCGTAGCCCGGCTGGCACGCGCGCTGGCACCCCACGCACGCACCATCTGGATTGCCTGCGGCCCGGGCAACAACGGCGGCGATGGGCTGGAGGCCGCGATGCACCTGCACCAGCAGGGCCTGCCCGTGGTCGTGACCTGGCTGGGCGTACCCGAAAGCGCGCCCGCAGACGCCCTGCGCTCCTGGCAGCGCGCCCAGGACGCCGGCGTGCAGTTCACCCATGAAGCGCCCTCCGGGCTGGGGCCGAACGACCTGTGCATCGATGCCTTGCTGGGCATCGGCCTGGCGCCCGGGGACACCCGTCCCGCACCCCAGGGCCGCCTGACCACGCTCCTGGAGCAGTTGCGTTGCAGCCCGGCCACGCTGCTGGCAGTGGACCTGCCCACGGGGCTGCAGGGCGACACCGGCCAGTACGCGCCTGGTTTTGCTCCTCGCTCCGATGCCGGCTACAGGGCCGAGCGCCACACCCTGGCCCTGCTCACGCTCAAGCCCGGACTGTTCACCGGCGCCGGGCGCGATGCAGCCGGCACCGTCTGGCTCGACGACCTGGAATGCGACACCTCCAGCGAGCCTCCCGGCGCATGGCTGTCAGGCCCGCCGGAGTCACGGGTACGCGCGCACGCCAGCCACAAGGGCAGCTATGGCGACGTGGCCGTCATCGGCGGCGAAGGCCTGCAGCCGCGCGGCATGGGCATGACCGGGGCCGCACTGCTGGCCGCCAGCGCGGCCCTGCACGGCGGTGCGGGGCGCGTGCTGGTTTCTCTGCTGGGGGGCAGCGCGCTGGAACTCGATGTGCTGCAACCCGAACTGATGTTCCGCCATGTCGATGTGCTACCCATGGCACAGCTCACTGTGGTGTGCGGCTGCGGCGGCGGCGAGGCCGTGCGCGCCGTGCTGCCCCGGGTGCTGGCGCTGACGCCGCGCCTGGTGCTCGATGCCGATGCGCTCAACGCCGTGGCCGCCGATGCGGCGCTCCAGCAGGCCCTGGCGGCCCGTGCACACCAGAGCCAGGCCACCATGCTGACTCCGCACCCGCTGGAGGCGGCCAGGCTGCTAGGCAGGGACACCGGCTCGGTGCAGGCGCACCGTCTGGTGGCCGCCGAACAACTGTCAACCCGGTTCGGCTGCGTGGTGGTGCTCAAGGGGTCGGGCAGCGTGATCGCCGCGCCCGGCCAGCCGCCCACCATCAACCCCACGGGCAATGCGCGGCTGGCCACAGCCGGCACAGGCGATGTGCTCGCCGGCCTGATCGGGGCGCGCTGGGCCGCTGGCGCGGATCCCCTGCGCGCGGCCATCGAGGCCGTGTACACCCATGGCCGGGCCGCCGAGGCCTGGCCCACCGGGCAGGTGTTGACCGCCGGCGCCCTGGCACGGGGCTTGGTCAGACCAGTGTGACCTCGCGCAGCGGCTTGAGCACACTCGATGGTGTCATGCCAAACGTCTGGCGGAAGCTGCGGCTGAAATGCGCTGAATCGCTGAATGCACCGTCCAGCGCTGCATCGGTCAGCCGCGTTTGCGTGGCCAGCCCCGCCATGGCGGTCCGCACCTGCGACCACACGCGGTAGCTGCGAAAACTCACTCCCATCTCCTCGCGGAACAGGTGGTTGAACCGCGAGGCGGAAAGATGAGCAGCCTGCGCCACCTGCCCGCGCAGCAAGGCGCCATCGCGCGCCATGCGCAGGTGCTGCAGGCTGCACAGCACGCGCGCATCCAGTTCGGCGGCCGCCTTGAAGCGCCAACGCAGCAGGGCCTGCAGGTCAAAGCTGCGCAGGCGGGCCTCCATGGCGCTGCGTGCGCCGGTCCGCACGGCGGGGTCGAGCACCACGCCCCCCGGCCGCTGCAAGTGCGGCCGCAGACTGCGGGCCTCTGCGCAATCGGGCTCCAGGTACACCAATGCCACACGCTCACCGCACGGATCGAACAGATGCCAGACGCCCGTGTCGATGAGTGCGCTGTGGCAGGTTTCCGCACGACCGGGAGCCAGGTGCACCGCGAAGCGCCCCGACAGCCCCAGCAACAGCACGGGGGCGGCATGGCGGTGCCAGCCGGTAGCCGGCAGCTCGCCCACATACAGTGCGCGGTCGGCGCCCAGAGTCAAAGTATTCATCGCGGACATAGCCCAAACATACAAGCATTTCGGCCCGTCTTCCCATAGGCTCCAGCACACCGGACACGGCGCGCCTGTCCCCCGATACCCTTGATGGAGACGCCTTTGAAACGCATCCTTTTCGCTCTCTGCGCCCTGTTGCTGGCCTGCACTGCCAGGGCCTACCATGCGCTTCCGGGCCTGTTCAAGGAGCCGCTGCTGCAGCTCAACCGCACCCTCTCAGGCCTGGAAGAAAAATCGATCCGGGTTGCCGGGCATGACATCCACTACCTGGAAGGCGGTCAGGGCGAGACGCCCATCGTGCTGCTGCACGGAATATTTGCCGAGAAGGACCACTGGACGGACTTCGCGCGCTCGCTGCCCGGCAGCTACCGCATCCTGGCGCCCGACCTTCCAGGCTTTGGCGAAAGCAGCCGACTCGACGGCGAAACCTATGACTACGCCGCACAGACCGAACGCC
>DMZZ01000217.1:0-2691 GCA_003484805.1 Comamonadaceae bacterium
CCTGCGCGCCCGCGAGTTCTACGAAAAGCCCCCCGCCGAGCGCAAGCGCAAGAAGGCTGCCGCCGTCAAGCGCCACTACAAGCGCGTGCGCAGCATGCAGCTGCCCAAGAAGCTGTACTAAGCACAGCTTCGGCATCGTCCTCGGACAAGCCGCCCAACCCGCGCTAGGGACGCCAAGCGCGGGTTTTGTTTTTTCGGGTCTGCACAAAGCCCCTCTGGCGTCGTTGCAGCGCCTTGCCGTAGCAACACTACTGTCTACGACGCTGCGACTAGCCAGAGGGGCTTTGTGCAAACCCTCCGTCCCTGTCTGAAACCCAAAAAAGGAAGCCGCCATGAGCCTCAAGGACCAGATCACCGAAGACATGAAGACCGCCATGCGCGCCAAGGACAGCGAGCGCCTGGGCACCATCCGCCTGTTGCAGGCGGCGATGAAGCAGAAGGAAGTGGACGAGCGCATCACGCTCGACGACGCGGCGATCGTCGCCATCGTGGACAAGCTCATCAAGCAACGCAAGGACAGCATCACCGCCTTCGAGGGCGCGGGCCGCCAGGACCTCGCCGACAAGGAAAAGGCCGAGATGGCCGTGCTGCAGGCCTACCTGCCAGAGCGCATGTCGGAAGGCGAAGTGGCTGCAGCCGTTCAGGCCATCGTGGCCGAACTAGGCGCCAAGGGTCCGGGCGACATGGGCAAGGTGATGGGCGCGGTCAAGACACGCCTGGCCGGCAAGGCGGACATGGGCCAGGTCTCTGCCGCCGTCAAGGCCGCGCTGGCGGGCTGACTACCGGAACTGCGCACATGGCCTGGGCTGGCAGGCCGTGCGTCCTCCTGATCGGCGTATCATGAAGCATGCACTTTGCGCCCCTGACATGACCTCCACCGCGCCGCCATCCGACCTGTGCCAGTTGTTCTACATCAGCCGCTCCCTCTCGACGCCCCAGGACGTGGAACAGCTACTGAGCAGCGCACGCCGTCGGAATTCGCAGCGCGATGTCACAGGTGTCCTGCTGCTGTCCGGCGGACATTTCGCCCAGTTGCTCGAAGGCCCTGCAGCGGCCCTGCATGAAACCATGGCCGCCATTGATGCGGACACCCGTCACACAGCCGTGACACGACTCATCGAAGAAAACACTGCACAGCGCCGCTTCAAGGACTGGAGCATGGCCTTCTGCGAGGCCCCTGGGGCAGACGACCTCATCGAGCAACTCCTGGCCGGTCCACCGGTCACCCCCGAGCGGGCCCGGCGTGTGATGGAAGGCATTCTGGCTGCCTGCCGGCCCATGGCCGCCAGTGGCTTAGCACGCTACTCCCGCACCAGCGGGGCACGGAATTCATAGCCCACCTTGGACACACTGTGCACCGGCACCAAGGTTTGCCCGGCCTGCTCGATGCGCTTGCGAAGCCGGTACAGAGTGACGTGCAATGCATTGTCCATGTCGTCAGCGCCGTCCCCCCAGAGACTCTCGATCAGTGCACGGCGCGCCACCCGGCCGCCTTCAGTGTGGGCAAAGCAGCGCATGACGGCCAGATCGCTGTCCCCCAGGGATATCCGCGTGCCATCAGGGGCCTGCAGGATCGACTGCTCCTCCAGCAACCGCCAGGGTGCCTGCGCCGCAGCCTGCGCACCCGGCCCTGAACGCCGCTGAATGGCCAGGATCGCAGCCTGCAAATGGTCCTCGGGCGCATCCCGGCGCAACACCATATCAGCCCCGGCCTCCAGGGCGGACACAAAGCCCTCGCCTTCCTGATTGCTGATCGCCAGGATTCCGGCGTTGTTGCGCCGACGGATCAGACGGATCAGATCCAGACCGGGCACGCCTTGCTGCTCCAGGCACACCACATAAAACGGGAAATCAAAAGCCCGGTGCGACAACAGGAAATCATCACTGTCATCAAACCGCGTCATATTGGCGGCATCAGGCCAGGGCGGAGCGGGTGCGTGGCCAATCCATGCGAGTGTGGCATGGATTGTGCTGATCAGGGAAGAGTTCACCGGTAGGCCATGAATGCGATGACTGACAAAGGGAAGAAATGGCACGACCACCCCGCGAAAACGGCGAGGAGGACCATGAGCCAGAATTCTATCCACACTTCAACCGGTTTGTAATATTTTACAAAAATCATGTAAGATATTACTAAATTGTACGTCGCACCGCACCTCCAAAGCCCCAATGAGAAACAACCAGCCCGTCACCCAGCGCGAATACCAGTTCCCCGCATCGGAAACTCTGCTGTCCACCACCGACACCTCCAGTCGCATCACTTACGCCAACGCGGCCTTCATCCGCACCAGCGGGTTCGATCTGGACGAGTTGATGGGGCAGCCGCACAACATGGTGCGACACCCTGACATGCCACCCGAGGCCTTTGCCGATATGTGGCGCAGCCTCAAGGAAGGCCAGTCGTGGACGGCGCTGGTGAAGAATCGCCGGAAGAATGGCGACCACTACTGGGTGCGCGCCAACGCCGCGCCGATGCGCCGCAACGGCCAGCACGTGGGCTATCTCTCGGTCCGCACCACCCCCACGCGCGCCGAAGTGGAGGCCACCGAGGCGCTCTACCGCCGCTTCAAGGACGGTAGCGCGGGTGGCCTGGCATTCCATCGCGGTCTGATCGTGCGCACCGGCCTGATGCGCTGGGCCAGTGCGCTGCAGTTGCTGCCAACCGCCTGGCGGGTGCGCTTGCCGCTGCTG
>DMZZ01000217.1:2710-3263 GCA_003484805.1 Comamonadaceae bacterium
TGTTCATCGAAGCGCAGGTCACTGCGCCCTTGAAGAAAATTCTCGATTCGGCGCAGCAGGTCGCCAGTGGAGAAGCGGGCAAAGATCTGCAATTGAACCGATGCGACGACATCGGCCTGGTGGCCCGAGCAATCCACCAGTCGGGGCTGAATCTGCAGTCACTGGTGGCTGACGTGCATGAACAGGTCTCGGGGGTACAGATGGCCAGTCGCGAAATTGCCGTGGCCAACAACGACCTGTCCAGTCGCACCGAACAGACGGCCTCCAGCCTGCAGGAGACTGCAGCGGCCATGGAGCAGCAAACCGCCACCGTACGCCAGAACTCGGATTCGGCCCAGCAGGCCAGCCAACTGGCCCAGAGCGCGACCCTGGTGGCAGCCAAGGGCGGTGAAGAGGTATCCAACGTGGTGACCACCATGGCACTGATCTCCACGTCGAGCCGCAAGATTCCCGACATCATCAGCGTGATCGACGGCATCGCCTTCCAGACCAACATCCTGGCGCTCAACGCCGCCGTGGAGGCCGCCCGTGCCGGAGAACAGGGTCGGGGCTT
>DMZZ01000061.1:0-2684 GCA_003484805.1 Comamonadaceae bacterium
GCCCAGACTCCCCCACCAGAGGGCAGCCAGGATGGCTGGAAAACGGGCGGCCATGCGCAGGGGTCCTCAGACGTAGCTGACGCCAACGATCTCGTAGCGGCGCACGCCGCCCGGCGCCTGCACCTCGGCCGTGTCGCCCTCTTCCTTGCCGATCAGGGCGCGCGCAATGGGGCTGGACACGTTGATCAGGCCCAGCTTCAGGTCGGCCTCGTCCTCGCCCACGATCTGGTAGGTGACGGCATCGCCCGTGGCCTCATCTTCCAGCTCCACGGTGGCGCCGAAGACCACCTTGCCGCCTGCGTCCACCGCCGACGGATCGATGACCTGCGCCGCCGAGAGTTTGCCCTCGACCTCCTGGATGCGGCCTTCGATGAAACCCTGGCGGTCCTTGGCGGCGTCGTACTCGGCGTTTTCGCTCAGATCGCCCTGGGCGCGGGCCTCGGCGATGGCAGCGATCACCGCGGGGCGATCCACGGTCTTGAGGCGGTGCAGCTCGGCCTTGAGCTTTTCAGCGCCGCGCTTGGTAATCGGAATGGTGGCCATTCGGTCAGTCTCCATGGGTGTTGCGGGCCGCACATCGGGCGCGGCCGGTTCCAGCGTTCCACAGGCCCCGGGGGCTTGGGGCAACGCCCAAAAGCAAACCGCCGCACGTTGCCGCGCGGCGGTGTTGGTTCGAAGCGAGATTATGCCGCGATTACGGCCGGATCAGGCCAGCAACTGGGCATGCATTTCCTGCACGGAAATGACGTCGAGCTGGTCCATGTGCTGCATGCCTTCCACGGCCGCCTCGGCGCCAAAGATGGTGGTGAAGGTGGTCACACGCGCCAGCAGCGAGCTGGTGCGGATCGCGCGCGAATCAGCGATGGCGTTGCGGCGCTCTTCCACCGTGTTGATGACCATGACGATCTCGTCGTTCTTGATCATGTCCACGATGTGCGGGCGGCCTTCGGTGACCTTGTTCACCACCTTGACCGGCACGCCGGCCGCGTCGATGGCGGCGGCCGTGCCCTTGGTGGCCACCAGCTCAAAGCCCAGCTGCACCAGCTGGCGCGCAATGTCCACAGCGCGCGCCTTGTCGGCGTTCTTCACCGTCAGGAACACTTTGCCCGAGGTCGGCAGTTTGGTGCCAGCGCCAAGCTGGCTCTTGACGAAGGCCTCGCCAAAGGTCTTTCCCACGCCCATGACTTCGCCGGTGGACTTCATCTCGGGACCCAGGATGGTGTCCACGCCCGGGAACTTGACGAACGGGAACACCGCCTCCTTCACGCTGAAGTACGGCGGCGTCACCTCCTTGGTGATACCCTGGCTGGCCAGCGTCTGGCCGGCCATGCAGCGCGCGGCCACCTTGGCCAGCTGGATGCCGGTGGCCTTGCTGACGAAGGGCACCGTGCGCGAGGCGCGCGGGTTCACTTCCAGCACGTAAATCACATCCTGGCCATCGACTTCCTGGATGGCGAACTGCACGTTCATCAGGCCCACCACGTTCAGCCCCTGGGCCATGGCGGCGGTCTGGCGCTTGATTTCATCCACCGTAGCCTTCGAGAGGTAGTACGGCGGCAGTGAGCAGGCAGAGTCGCCCGAGTGCACGCCCGCCTGTTCGATGTGCTCCATCACGCCGCCGATGAAGGTCACGCCTGCAGAATCGCGCACACAGTCCACGTCGCACTCGATGGCGTTGGAGAGGAAGCGGTCGAGAAGCACAGGCGAGTCATTGCTCACCTTGACGGCTTCGCGCATGTAGCGCTCCAGGTCGCGCTGCTCGTGCACGATTTCCATGGCGCGGCCGCCCAGCACGTAGCTCGGGCGCACCACCAGGGGGTAGCCCAGCGCGGCAGCTTTCTCCAGCGCCTCGGGTTCGGTGCGTGCGGTGGCGTTGGGCGGCTGGCGCAGGCCCAGGTCGCCCAGCAGTTTCTGGAAGCGTTCGCGGTCTTCGGCCGCGTCGATCATGTCGGGGCTGGTACCGATGATCGGCACGCCCGCGGCCTCCAGGCCCAGCGCCAGCTTCAAAGGCGTCTGGCCGCCGTACTGCACGATGACGCCGGTGGGCTTCTCCTTGTCCACGATTTCCAGCACGTCTTCGAGTGTGACGGGCTCGAAGTACAGGCGGTCCGAGGTGTCGTAATCGGTGGACACGGTTTCGGGGTTGCAGTTGACCATGATGGTCTCGTAGCCGTCCTCGCGCATGGCAAGCGCGGCATGCACGCAGCAGTAGTCGAACTCGATGCCCTGGCCGATGCGGTTGGGGCCGCCGCCGAGCACCATGATCTTCTTCTTGTCGGTAGGCGCAGCCTCGCACTCGTCCTCGTAGGTCGAATACATATAGGCGGTGTTGGTGGCGAACTCGGCGGCGCAGGTGTCCACGCGCTTGTAGACCGGGCGCACGTTGAGCGCGCGGCGCTGGTCGCGCACGGCCTTCTCGGTTGTCTTGAGCAGCTTGGCCAGACGGCGGTCGGAGAAGCCCTTCTTCTTCAGCGCGCGCACCGTATCAGCGTCCAGAGCGGCCAGAGCGCCTTCGCCCTTCTCGGCGGCGAGCTTGTCCAGGTCGAGTTCGATCTTCACGATCTCCTCGATCTGCACCAGGAACCAGCGGTCGATCTTGGTGAGTTCAAACACCTCGTCCACGCTCAATCCCATGGCGAAGGCATCGCCCACGTACCAGATGCGCTCGGGGCCGGGCTCGCCCA
>DMZZ01000188.1:0-2979 GCA_003484805.1 Comamonadaceae bacterium
CAAAAAGGCGCCGCAGCACGCCTGCTGGAGCAGGAGTGGTGCGACGCCTTTGTCGTGTTGCGCAGACCGCCGTTGGCCTGCCTGAAGGGGATCTAGCATCTAGCGTGCCAGCCGGTGGAGGCCCCGTGTTATGCGGGCTACGCCTTGCTTGCAGCGAGTCACTGCCGGGAAACGCACAAAGACCGAGCAAGTGCGGGCCAAATCAGGGCAAGCTCCGCCGCATTGCACGAAACCCTGCCGCTGCGGTTGCTGTTAGGCTTGGCTGCAATTGCCATGGAGTAAGCGATGCCCCTGATTGCGACCCTGACCCTCAACCCCGCAATGGACCTCTCCGTCAGCACTGCTCGGGTGATCAGCACCGAGAAGTTGCGTTGCTCGCTGCCGCGTCACGATCCGGGTGGCGGTGGAATCAACGTGGCGCGCGTGGTGAAAACGCTGGGCGGCAAGGCGGTGGCCGTCTACCCGGCGGGCGGTCCTTTCGGCGATCTGCTGCAACGTTCGCTGGATGAGTTGGGCCTGGTGCATCGGCCGGTGCCGATTGCTGGCGACACCCGCGAGAGCTTCACTGTCGATGAGCTGGCCTCAGGCCTGCAGTACCGCTTCGTGCTACCCGGCCCGACGCTGTCCGCGCAGGAGTTGCAACAGTGCCTCGACAGCCTGGCGGCGCTGCGCCCGGCGCCGGCCTATGTGGTGCTGAGCGGCAGCTTTCCACCCGGCGCCGACCTTGGTTTTTTCGATGAGCTGCTGGCGTTGGCACGACGTATCGGCGCTCGCCTGGTTGTTGATCTGTCCGGCGCGCCGCTGCGTCATGCGGCCCGGCAAGGCGGCGTGTATCTGATGAAGCCGAGCCTTGACGAGCTCGGAACCCTGATGGGCCGCACCGTCAGCGCTGAAGCCGAGCAGGAACAAGCGCTGCGCAGCCTGATCAGGCAGGGCTGTGCGGAGATCATCGTGCTGTCGCTTGGTGCCGAAGGGGCGCTGTATGCCTATGGCGACCAGGTAGGCCGCCTGCGCACGCCGGAAGTGCCGGTCGCCAGCGCGGTGGGTGCGGGCGACAGCATGCTTGGAGCCATTGTGCTGGCGATGGCCGAAGGACGTTCGATTCCTGAGGCGGTGGGCCAGGGGATCGCCGCCGGCGCAGCGACGGTGATGCGCCCAGGCACCGAGCTATGCCACCGCGAGGATGTCCAGCGCTTGCTGCAGCTTATGGAAAGCGCGCACTAATCGAGCCGGTTGATCCGCGGAAACTTCGCCGCGAAGGCTTCGGGCATGGCGACCACACGGCTTTGGGAGTAGTCGTAGAAGACGAAGCCGGACTTGGCCATGGCGATCAGCGTGCCGTCGGCAGGGCGGGTGATGCGGAAGATGATATCGCCGCCGTACTTGTTGAAGTCCATCACGCCAACCTCGAACAGCAGCGCGTCACGGGCGTGGGCCTCGGCTTTATAAGTCGTGGCCAGGTCGGTGACGATGATTCCGGCACCGTCCTGGCGGGTTTCGGCCACGCCGTAGGCAAATAGAAAGCGCGCCCGCGCCTCGGAAATCATCGAGATCATCGAATCGTTGGCTAGATGGTTGCCGGCGTTGATATCGGTGATGCGTACGGTGAGCTGGGTGGAAAAACAGTACTGGTCTTCCGGGAATTGCAGGTTCAGGCGCGCCATGGGTCGCTCGGTTATTGATCGAAGGCGCGCATTCTAGCGTTGTGTCACTCCACTGGGCAGATCGGCCCTGGCGGGCGCTGGCTTGACCGCGAACGGACTGGCACTCGCGTGAGTGCTTTGCCGAGCGCTTCCCCTGGGAACTTCAAACATGACTGCTCGGACTTGGTCACGCTCCTCTGGGCAAGCCGGGCTGCGCCTGTACAGCGCTGTGCTGCAGGCGCTGCTGGATCCGTTGCAGCCGTGCATCGATCAAGGGTGTGACCAGTGCGAAGCATTCGGGTGGGCTCAGCCGCGGTTGGGCTGAGTGGACGACGCTGCGCTCCAGCTTGCCCACCAGACGCTTGAGCTCCATGTCCACACCGCTGCCGATACGGCGACAGAGCCCTTCCAGGCGCCCTTGCAAGGCCGGCGTGCAGCCGCCCTGCAGCGATGCGATCACGCATAGGCCGCGCAGGCGCGCCACGTCTTCCAGCTCGCGGCATGCTTGAGCGATCCGTGCGCCCTCGTGGTTCAGCGATACTCGCTGCGCAAGGCTATCTATAACGGTTTCGATCAGAACACTGTGGCTTTCGAAATCCGTTGGCGTCTCACGCAGGGCCAGCCAGGCCTCGCTTATCGAGTAGGCGTCGGGCAAAGCGGCGCGTTGTTGCAATCGCTGCGTCAGGTTGGCCGCGAGGGCAGAGCGCAGAGTGACCGCGGCCACATCGGAGAGCGCGCCCAGCCCCCGATGTTGCTGCAGCAGACGCAGGATCTCCAGATCCTCTTGAACGGCCAGCAGGCGCAGGCTTGCAACGCGCCGGGAATGTTGGGCGCTGGCCATGCCGTTCAGGTAGCGGCCCAGCAAGAGCAGGGCACAGGCGATCGCCAAAGTTGCGGTAATAGTCATTCTGCAAGTCCCTTGTCTACGGGTACGGCACGGCGGCGCGTGCAACAAAAAAGGCGTCCAAACCGGCATGCGGCTGCATGCGGTCAAGGGACGCCTTCGTCTTAGCCCGACACCTTCGTTGGGTCGCCAATGGCATCTAGCAAGTCGCTTGCCAGCCGGCCAATGCCAGCACTTTTCCGCTGGACTCCACATCGTTACGGTTGCTGGCGCTGCGGCCGTCCTACGATCCAAATCCTGGATGTGCGCACCGACGGTGCGCTGGACCTCGCGACCGCACCGCTGGCGGGCAGGGTTACTGCCCGAGGAGTTCGTTCATGGCGATGATCTGTTCGGCGACCTGGATCAGTTTCTGTTGCCGGCTCATCGCCTGGCGGCGCATCAGCGTATAGGCCTCTTCCTCCTTACAATCGCGCATCTTCATCAGCATGC
>DMZZ01000188.1:3003-3178 GCA_003484805.1 Comamonadaceae bacterium
GGTTTCAGCCGCTGGGCCTGGATGCCTTCGACGATATAGGCGCTGACACCGGCGCGGATTGCCTGGCGCATGGCGCCCGGATCGCTATCGTCGGTGAACATGACGATCGGCCGTGGCTGGTCGCGACTTACCAGTACCACCTGTTCGAGCACGTCGCGGCCGGGTGAGTCGGTGT